>JALYMR010000081.1 GCA_030773615.1 Actinomycetota bacterium | reverse complement strand
CTGTGGACTTACAACCATCGCCGCCCACACGGCGCCCTCAACCACAAGCCCCCGATCGCCCGCCTCCACAAGCTGAACAACCTGGCTGGGTCCTACAGCTAGGCGCCGCCCGTCGCGGCCTCGTGCGGCCCGCCGCCGGGGCGCCCCTGGGTGGCGGTCAGGACCGCCGCGGCCGCGCCGCCGGCGACGGCGAGCTGCGCCAGGGCGTACCCGGGCCCGCTGCGCTCCGTGCCCAGCAGCGCGTCGACGGAGAGGTCGCCCGGCCCGACGTCCGTGATGGCGAACAGCGCGGCGAGCAGCGTCGCGTTGTACTCGAAGCCGCCGTTGGTGACCCACGGGCCCTTGTCGAGGTGCACCGCGCGAATGGCGACGAGGTGCACGCCGGAGAGCATCGCCGCGGCGAGCGGCGTGCCCCAGCCCAGGGTCAGCAGCGCGCCCCCCGCGATCTCGGAGGCCCCCGCGGCCTGGGCCATGGGCTTGCCGGGCCGCAGGCCCGCCGACTCGAAGAACATGCCCGTGCCCTCGGGCCCGCCGCCGCCGAACGCCCCGAAGAGCTTCTGGGCTCCGTGCCCCACGTGCAGGGCGCCGATCGCCGCGCGCAGGATGGCCAGACCGAGCTTCATTCGCCTCACTCCCTCTCGTCGTCGGAGGTGCCACCCTCTACCCGCAATGCCCCGTCTCGACCGTGCGGTGCTGCTGGGCAGCGGTGGTCACGTGCCCACCGGCAGGCGGGAGACCGGCTGCGCCCTCATCCTGGCGGGTGACCGCGCGCTCGTCGTCGACGCGGGCACCGGCCTGCGTCGCCTCGTCACGGACCCGGGCCTGCTCGACGGCGTGCGCGCCGTCGACCTCGTGCTCACCCACTTCCACCTCGACCACGTCGTCGGGCTCGCCTACCTGAGCGCGATCGACCGACCGGTCACCGTGCACGGCCCCGGGGCCGCCCTGTACGGCACCCCCACCGCGACCGTGCTCGACCGCCTGCTCGCGCCGCCGCTCATGGTCGGCCTGGACCGGTTCGTCGCCGGGGTGCGGGAGCTCGGGCCCGGCGAGGCCGAGCTCGGCCCGTTCGCGCTGCGCCTGCGCGAGCAGCCCCGCCACGCGCACCCCGTGCTCGCGCTGCGGCTCGGCGACGAGCTCGCGTACTGCACGGACACCGCGCTCGACCCCGGGAACGTCGCCCTCGCGGCCGGCGTCCGCGTGCTCTGCCACGACGCCTGGTCTCGCTCCGCCGAGCTGCGCAACCCCGAGGTCCACGCCTCCGCGCGCCAGGCCGCGGAGGTCGCGCGCGACGCGGGCGCACGGGAGCTCGTGCTCATCCACCCCGATCCGACGCTGCCCGACGACCTCGCCCTCCTGGCCGAGGCGCGCGAGGTCCACCCGCGCACCCGGCTCGGCGAGGACCTGCTCGAGCTGCCGCTGGGCTGAGCGGCGCCTAGTCCTCGAGGCCCAGGTGCTGCTGGGTGCCCGAGAGCTCGATGAGCAGCCGCGCCTCGCTGCCCGGGGGGCAGCTCACCCCGAAGGCCGTGCGGTGCGCGCGCGCGGTGCGGGCGGCGCCGAGCAGCGCCCCGAGGCCGGCCGAGTCGATGAAGGTCACGCCGCCGAGGTCCACGAGCAGGCGCTCGCGGCCCTCGTCGACCGCGCGGCGCACAGCGTCCTGCAGCTCGCCCCCCGTGGAGAGGTCGAGCTCGCCCGCGACCTCGACGCGGGTCGCGTCGTGCTCCTGCTCGGCGTGCACGCGCATGACCATGGTGACCTGTTACCCCAGACGGGGCAGCTCCTGCACGGCCGACAGCGCGTCGGCGAAGAGGTCGCCGCGCTCCTCGACGCGGCGCAGGACGTCGGCGGCGTCGAACACGAGCCGCTCGGGGTCGCCGCCGCGGGCGCAGTCCTCCACCTCGTCCCAGTCCACGGGGGTGGAGACGGTCGGGCGCTCGCGCGCGCGCAGGGAGTAGACGTTCACCGTCGTCTTGTGCTCGTCGTTCTGGCTCCAGTCCACGAGCACCTTGCCCGGGCGCAGCGCCTTCGTCTGGCGCGAGACGACGAGCCCGGGCTCGGCGCCCTCGAGCAGCTCGGCCACCGCCCTCGCGAAGGGCTTTGTGTCGTCGTACGTCACCCCGTCGACGTTGAGCGGCAGGTAGACCTGCAGGCCCTTCGAGCCCGACGTCTTCACCGCGGTGCGCAACCCCAGGCCCTCGAACATGCCCCGCAACCACAGCCCGACCCGGCAGCACTCCACGATCGTCGCCGGCGGCCCGGGGTCGAGGTCGAACACCACCATCGTCGGGCGCTCGACCTCCGGCACGCGCGAGAGCGAGGTGTGCAGCTCGAGGTCGGCGAGGTTGCCCAGCCACACGAGGGTGGGCACGCTGTCGGCCAGGCAGAAGTCGATGGCCTTGCGGTCCAGGTCCACCCGGGCGGTCGTCACCCAGTCCGGGCGGTGCGAGGGGCACTGCTTCTCGTAGAAGTGCTGGCCCTCCACGCCGTTGGGGTAGCGCTTGAGGGTGAGCGGGCGGCCCTCGAGGTGGGGCAGCAGGACGGGCGCGATGCGCACGAGGTAGTCGAGCACGTCGCGCTTCGTGAACCCCACGGCGGGATAGAGGACCTTGTCGAGGTTCGTGAGGCGCAGCGGCCGGCCCTCGATCTCCAGTTCCGTGCCGCCGCGCACGGGGCGCCCCGCGCCCAGCGCCGCGACGACGGCGGAGGGCGCGTCGCGCTCGCGCAACCCCTTGTAGGAGGGCGCCCGCAGCCGCCGGTCGCGCGTCCAGTCGCGGAACTCGACCTCGGCGGCCAGGCGCGGCTGCACCCACTCGGCCCGCCGGGGGGGCGACCCGGCCGTGAACGGCGCGGTGTCGCGGCGCAGCGGGCGCAGCGCCTCCCCCAGGCGATCGAGCTCGGCCTCCGTGAAGCCCGTGCCCACCTTGCCCACGAAGCGAAGCCCCCCGTCCTCCTCCACGCCGGCGAGCAGGGAGCCGATGCGCTCGCGCCGGCGCCCCTCCCCCGGCTCCCAGCCGCCGATGACGACGTCGAGGCGCTGGGTGTGCTTGACCTTGATCCAGCAGGCCGAGCGCCGCCCGGGGTCGTAGCGACTGTCCAGGCGCTTGGCCAGCACGCCCTCCAGGCCGCGCTGGCGGGTCACCTCGAGCAGGTCCGCCCCCCGGCCCTCCACGCCCTCCGGGGTCTGCCAGTTCGCGCCGTCGAGCCCGAGCTCGGCCAGGCGGGCGCGACGCTCCGTGTAGGGGAGGTCGACGAGAGGGTGGCCGTCGAGCCAGAGCAGGTCGAAGGCCACGTAGACCACGGGCACGTCGCGCGACCGGCGCTTCGCCGCGCTCTCCGAGGCGATGTGCATGCGCTGCTGCAGGCGCCCGAAGTCCGGCCGGCCGTCGGCGTCGAAGGCGACGACTTCGCCGTCGATGATCGCGCCGTGCGAGCTCAGCGCCCGGTTCATGGGCTTGAGCTCGGGATAGGCGCGGGTGATGTCGTTGCGATTGCGGCTGACGAGGCGAAGCTCGCCGGGGACGGACCAGCACAGGGCGCGCAGGCCGTCCCACTTGACCTCGAAGGCCCAGCGCTCCTCGTCGGCGGGCAGGGGGCCGGCGGTGGCCAGCATGGGCTCGAGCCGGTCGGGCATCGGGGTGCGCGAGGGATCCTCCGGCGGGTCCATCCGGTGGATGAGCCAGTCCCTGCCGGAGGTCGGGAAGAGGCCGTAGCGCCCACGCAGGCGCTCGCCGTGGAAGGTGACCTCGACCTTGCGGTCGGAGAACTCGTGCAGCTCGTAGACGCCGCGGTCCCAGATCGTCATCGACCCCGCGCCGTAGCTGCCGCGCGGGATCTCCCCGTGGAAGTCGAGGTACTCGAGCGGGTGGTCCTCCGTGTGCACCGCCAGGCGGTTCTCCCGCGGGTCCTCGGGGATGCCGTTCGGCACCGCCCACGAGGCGAGCACCCCCTCGTGCTCGAGGCGCAGGTCCCAGTGCAGCCGCGTCGCGTGGTGCTCCTGCACCACGAAGCGCAGCGCGGCGGGCGCAGCGCCGTCGGCGCCGACCCCCGGGGGCTCCGGGGTCGGCGTGGGGCGCTTGCGCCGGTACTCCTCGAGCGCGTCGGCCACGGGGCCGACGCTAGCCGCCGGCCGCGCGGGCCGGGCTAGGCGCCGACCTCGGCCGGCGCCACCTCCGCCTCGAACGACTCGAGCGACCCGTCGATCTCGAACGCCGTGAAGGTGTCGCGCACCGCGTCGAGCGTCTTGAGGCCGTCGCCGGTGATGACGAGCACGACGCGCTCGGCGGGGTCGATGTCACCCCGCTCGGCGAGCTTGGCCAGGGTGGCCGTCGTCGTCCCCCCCGCGGTCTCCGTGAAGATGCCCGTGGTCTCGGCGAGCAGGCGGATGCCCGCCCGGATCTCGTCGTCGGTCACCGCGTCGATGCTCCCGCCGCTGCGCCGCGCGAGGTCGAGCGCGTGCGGGCCGTCGGCCGGCGTGCCGATGGCCAGCGACTTCGCGATGGTCTGGGGCCGGCGCACGGGCCGGGGGACCTCGGCGCCCTCGGCGAAGGCGGTGGCCACGGGCGCGCACCCGGCGGCCTGCGCGCCGTTCATGACCGGTGCGCTGCCCTCGATGAGCCCGAGCTCGAGCCACTCCGCGAAGCCCTTGGCGATCTTCGTGTACAGCGAGCCCGAGGCGATGGGCACGACGCAGCGGTCCGGCGTGCGCCAGCCGAGCTGCTCGGCGACCTCGTAGGCGACCGTCTTCGAGCCCTCGGCGTAGTACGGGCGCATGTTCACGTTGACGAAGGCCCAGCCCTCGCGCTCGAAGGAGAGCTCGGTGCACAGGCGGTTCACGTCGTCGTAGGTCCCGCGCACCTTCACGACGTTCGCGCCGTAGACCCCGGTGCCGAGCACCTTCTGCTCCTCGAGGTCGCTGGGGATGAGGACGTAGGTCGGCAGCCCGAGCGCCGCGCCCTGGGCGGCGACCGCGTTGGCCAGGTTGCCCGTCGAGGCGCAGGCCAGCGTGTCGAAGCCGAGCTCGCGGGCGCGGGCCGACGCCACGGAGACCACGCGGTCCTTGAACGAGTGGGTCGGGTTCGCCGCGTCGTTCTTGACCCAGACCTCGCGCAGCCCGAGCCGCTCGGCGAGCCGGTCGGCGCGCACGAGCGGCGTGCAGCCCGCGGGGAGCCCCAGGCGCGAGGACAGTCGGGCCGACGGGCCCGGGGGCGCGGCGAGCGGCAGGAACTCGGCGTAGCGCCAGAGGTTCTGCGGGCCGGCCTGGATGCGCCGGCGCGCCTCGGCGACGTCGCCCGTGTCCGGGTGGTCGTAGGCCACCTCGAGCGGGCCGAAGCAGCGCTCGCACACGAAGCGGGCCTCGAGCGCGTACTGCGCCCGGCACTCCTTGCAGGTCAGTCCCTCTGCCGCCATGCCGTACCTCCGCCGGTTCGTGTGGCGGAGTCACGTCGGGGAGCCCCTGCCACATCTGTCAGGAATTGGCACCGTGCCGATCGGTCGGCCGGTTGCCGGGGCTTCAAAGGGCCAGTCCCTCCACCCCTCTCGATGCTCGGCGGAAAGTTAGCAGGCGAGCCGCGGCTTCCCCCAGGGGCAGGCGCCCCTCGCGCGCGAGCTCGACCGCCACGGCGACGAGCTTCTCGTCGAACTGCGACCCCGCGCCCCCCTCGAGCTCGTCGAGGGCCGCCTCGAGGGGCAGCGCGGCGCGGTAGGGACGATCGCTGGTCATGGCCTCGAGCGCGTCGGCGACGGCGAGCAGGCGGCTCTCGAAGGGGATCTCGGCCCCCACGAGCCCGTCGGGGTAGCCCGTCCCGTCGACGCGCTCGTGCAGGTGGCGCACCCAGCGCCCGACGTCGGGCAGGCCCGCCCCCGCCACGAGCTCCTCGCCGAGCACGGAGTGGCGCTCGATCGCCGCGCGCTCGTGGGGCTCGAGTGGGCCCGGCTTGCGCAGGATCGTGTCGGGCACGCCGACCTTGCCCACGTCGTGCAGCACCCCCGCGGTGCGCAGGCGCTCGACCTCGTCGGGGCCCAGCCCCGCCGCCTCGGCCAGCAGCGCGGTCAGCTCGGCGACGCGCCGCCCGTGGTCGCAGGCGACCCCGTCCTTCGCGTCCACCGCGCCGGCGAGGACCTGGATCGTGTTCATGAGCCCGAGGCGCCGGGCCTGCTCGATCGCCTCCCGGTCCGAGCGCGGGCTCGTCTCGGCGGGCGAGAACACGAGGCAGCCGTCGCCGCCCAGTGCCTTCGTGCGGTACATCGCGGCGTCGGCGAGCTCGAGCAGCTCGGGTGCCGAGCCCGCGTGCGCGGGGAACTCGGCCGCCCCGGCGCTGAGCGTGACGCCGTGGGGCGCCGTCGCGGCGAGGGCCAGGGCCACGCGAGGGGCGACGGCCCGGGCCTGCGCGGCGGTCGCGCCGGGCAGCACGAGCACGAACTCGTCCCCGCCGATGCGCCCGGCCACGTCGTGGGCGCGGCCCTCGCTGACGAGCGCCCGGCTGAGCGCGCGCAGCACCGCGTCGCCCGCGGCGTGGCCGAGCCGGTCGTTCACGGGCTTGAAGGCGTCCACGTCGAGGACGAGCACGCTGACGGGGTTCCGATCGCGCTCGGCCCGCACGAGCTCCGTCTCGAGGCGCTCGTGCAGCGCGCGGTGGTTGAGCACGCCCGTGAGGGGGTCGCGGTCGGCGAGCGCGGCAAGCCGGCGCGTGGTCCGCTCCTGCTCGTCGCGGGCGGCGTGCAGTCGGTCGGCCATCGCGTCGAGGGCGCGGGAGAGCTCCCCGACGACGTCCCGGCGCCGCCAGCCCAGCCGCACCTCGAGCTCACCCGGCGCCGACGCGCCGGGTGAGTTCGCGCATCTCGTCGAGCGGGCGGGCGACCGCCCGGGTGAGGAACAGGGCGAGCCCGACCGCGAGCAGCAGCCCGCCACCGAGGGCCCAGAGGAGGATGTGGCGCCGGCGGAGGGCCGCGCGCTCGAGGAACGGGGCCAGGCCGAGCTCGAGCTCGACGCTGGCGAACGGCCTCGTCCCCCGCGCGCCGGCCACGGGCGTGTCGAGCTCGAGCGTGGGCTCGCCGAGCTCCTCCTCCTCGTCGAAGCGCGCCCGCCCGTCGAGGAGCGGCGCGAGCTCGCGCGGGGTCGGGGCGGTGAGCTCGCGGACGTCGGTGGTCGACGTGCGCACCCGGCCCTCCTCCCGCCAGAAGAGCGAGGCCTGGCGGAGCTCGGGGTTCAGCTCGACGAGCCGGCGCAGCTTCGCGCGCAGGAGGGCGGGCCGCTGCAGGTCCTCGCGGGTGAGCCCCTCGCCGAGCGTCTCGGCGATCGCGGCGAGGTTGCGCCGCTCGCTCTCCGCGTAGGCGCCCCGCAGCTCACGGCTGGAGGTGGCCTGCAGGAGCAGCGCGCACAGGCCGACGCCGACCAGGGCGGCGAGGGACACCTTGAAGCGCAGGCTGGTGACCAGGGCGAGCCAGCGGGGCACACACGGTGCGTCGGCATCGTCCCCGCGGCCTTGATCGCGGGCACCCGCCAAGTGCGGGAGCAGTACCATGGCCCCGTGACCCTGGACGAGGCCCGAAGTCCCGATGCCCAGCCTGCCCCGTCCGCGTCTGCGACGCCCGGCCCGAGCGCACGCCGCCGACGGCCTACCTGAGCCCGAGACCCCGAACGTCGAGCTCATCGAGGCCGACGGCCTGCGGTGGATCAACATCGAGCGCCCCCGGCCCGCCGACCGGGCCTGGCTCGAGGAGCACTTCGACTTCCACCCCCTCGACTACGAGGACGTCTTCTCGCGCAACCAGCGCCCGAAGGTCGACGAGTACGACGAGTACCTCTTCGTCGTCCTGCACTTCCCGAAGTTCGACAAGGCCGTCGGCCGCCTGAACGCCGCGGAGCTCGACGTCTTCGTGGGGCCGAACTACGTCGTCACGCTGCCCAACGAGCCCCTCCCCCCGCTCGCGAACCTCTTCCAGCGCGTCCGCGCGCAGGAGGAGCTGCGCGAGGGGCTGTTCGGCAAGGGCGCGGGCTACCTCCTGTACCGCATCGTCGACGGCTGCGTCGACGCCTCGTTCCCCATGCTCAACAAGGTCGGCTACAAGCTCGAGAGCATCGAGGACGACATTTTCGAGGGGCGCTCGCGCGAGGCGGTGCGCGCGATCTCCGACGCGAAGCAGGAGATCATCAACTTCCGCAAGATCGTCCGCCCGCAGCGCTCCGCCCTGCGGGACCTCGAGCGCACGAAGCGCTACGTGCCCGAGGACCTCGAGGTCTACTTCGACGACATCAACGACGCGAACGAGCGCGTGTGGGACATGCTCGAGAACTACAAGGAGGTCGTCGAGGGCCTCGAGGCCACGAACGAGTCCGAGCTGACGCACCGCACGAACGACGTGCTGCGCGTCCTCACCGCGTTCAGCGTGATCATCCTGCCGCTCACGCTCATCGCCTCGACCTTCGGGATGAACGTCCTCTTCCCGGGCGAGGGGACCGCGGCCGCCTTCTGGGTCATCGTCGGGGTGATGCTGGTCGTCCTCGCCGGCATGGTCTGGTACTTCCGCCGCCGCGGGTTCATCTAGCGGTGGCGCCGCCCGTCGCGGCGGGCGGCCGGCGGCGGCTGCTGCTCGTGGTCAACCCGCACGCGTCGGGGACGTCCGCCCGTGCGCGCGAGCGCGTCGCCGGGGACCTCGCGGGACCGTTCGCGGTGGAGGTCGTCGAGACCCGCGCGCCGGGCGACGCCGTCGAGCTCGCC
>JALYMR010000080.1 GCA_030773615.1 Actinomycetota bacterium | reverse complement strand
GGCCCGCACCGCCCTCATCGTCGTCCTCCTCGCCCTCACCACGCCCGTGGCCGCGCACGCCGTGGCCCAGGCCGCCCACCACCAGGGCGAGCCGATGCGCACCCCGGGGGCGATCGACGAGAGCGGGACGACCCCGAACTCGCCGGCGGACGGGGCCTAGAGCCCGAGCGCGCGGGCGTGCTCGCGGCGGTAGTCCGCCCGGGCGTCGAGGACCCGGCGGACGTAGGCGCGCGTCTCGGGGAACGGGATGTCCTCGGGGCGAAGCGACCCCTCCGCGCCCGCCAGCCAGCGGTCCACGTTGCCGTGCCCGGCGTTGTAGGACGCCAGCGCGTGCACGACGTCGCCGTCGAAGCGCTCGAGCAGGTAGCGCAGGTAATAGCAGCCGTAGGCGATGTTGATCTGGGGGTCGTCGAGGTCGGCGAGCACGAACGTCGTCGCACCCGAGCGGCGGGCGATGAAGCGCGCGGTGTCCGGGGTGATCTGCATGAGCCCCTGGGCGCCGGCGGGGGAGGTCAGGCCGGGCCGGAAGCGCGACTCGGCGTAGATCACCGCCGCGACGAGCGCCGGGTCAAGCCCCTTGTCGGCCGCCTGCTGGCGGATGACGTCGTCGTGGCGCAGGGGCAGGGCGACCTCCTGCACCGCGCGGTCGACGGGCAGCAGGGTGGCCAGGGCGGCGATGGCCCCCACGGCGGCGGCGAGCAGCACCGCCGCCCGACGGCGGCGCACCGCGGTCCGGTGCCGGAGGGTGAGGGGGGTCGCGCTCACGGGTCGTGCAGCTTCGCAAGCAGGGCCGACAGCCGGCGCTCGAGCTCCTCGGGCGTGCCGTCGTTGGCCACGGTGAAGGTGGCCCGTCGCGCCTTCTCGGCCTGAGGGAGCTGGCGGGCCGCCCGCTCGTCGACCGCGCGGTGCCCGCGGGCGGCCGCACGCGCCACGCGGGTGGCCTCGTCGGCCACCACGGCGACGGTCACGTCGTAGCGGTCCTCCAGCCCCGCCTCGAAGAGCAGGGGCGTCTCGACGACCGCCGCCGGCGGGGGTGGCTGCGCGCGCCCGGCGGCGTCGCGGAAGGCGACGACCCGTTCGGCCACCCGGGGCCACAGCAGGCCCTCGAGCCACGTCCGCTCGGCGGGGTCTGCGAACACCCGCTCGGCCACCCGCGCGCGGTCGACGACGTCGCCCGGGGCGACCTCGCGGCCCCAGCGCGCGACGACCGCGTCGCGCACCTCGGGCGCGGCGTAGAGCTCGTGGACGACGGCGTCCGTGGACAGCGTCGCCGCCCCGAGGCGCCCGAGGGCGGCCAGCGCGGTCGACTTGCCCGCACCCAGCCCCCCCGTCAGCCCCACGAGGGGCACTGAGCGCCCGGCCGGCGGCCGGGCGCCCACCTACGCCGACTGGGGCTGGTCCGCGGGGACCTCGCCCTCGTCCGCGGGGACCTCGCCCTCGTCCGCCGGGATTTCGCCCTGGTCCTGGAAGACGTCCTCGCTCAGGCCGAGCTCCGGCACGTCGTCAAGGTCGCCAGCGCCGCCCTCGCCGCCCTCCACGGGCATCCCCTCGCCGGGCTCGGCCGGGGGCTGGGAGCGGCGCAGCACGCCGCCGCCCTCCACGCGCTTCATGCTCAGCGACAGCCTGCGGCGCTCCGAGTCGATCTCGAGGATCTTCACCCGCACCTCGTCGCCGGGCTGGACGATCTCCCGCGGGTTCTCCACGTGCTGGGCGGCCAGCTCGGAGATGTGCACGAGCCCCTCGACGCCGTCGAGGATCTCCACGAAGGCGCCGAAGGTGACCACCTTCGTGACGGTGCCCTCGAGCTCGTCGCCCACGTTGTAGGTGGCGACGACCCGCTGCCACGGGTCCTCCTGGGTCTGCTTGAGCCCCAGGGAGATGCGCTGGCGGCCGCGGTCGATGTCGAGCACCTTCACCCGGACCTCGTCGCCGATGGTGAGGATCTCGCTTGGGTGGTTCACGTGCGACCACGAGAGCTCGGAGATGTGGATCAGGCCGTCGATCCCGTTGAGGTCGACGAAGGCGCCGAAGTCCACGATGTTCGAGATCGTGCCGATGACCTCGTCGCCCGGGTGCAGGCGGTCCAGGATCTCCTGGCGCTGCTCCTTGCGCTCCTCCTCGAGCACGGCACGGCGGGAGAGCACGACGTTGTTGCGCGACCGGTTGAGCTCGATGACCTTCGTCTCGATCTTCGTGCCCATGTACTCGTCGAGGTTGGGCACCCGGCGGATGTCGACGAGCGAGGCGGGCAGGAAGCCGCGGACCCCGAGATCGATGATGAGGCCGCCCTTGACCACCTCGATGACGGTGCCCTCGACGGGCTCGCCGGACTCGGCCGCGGCCTCGATGCGCCGCCACGCCTTCTCAAAGCGCGCACGCTTCTTCGAGACGATGAGCCGGCCGTCCTGGTCCTCCTTGATGAGGACGAGGGCGTCGACCTCCTCGCCGAGCTCGACCTCGTCGTGCGGGTCGACGCTCTTGCGGATGGAGAGCTCGTTGGAGGGGATGACCCCCTCGCTCTTGTAGCCGACGTCGACGAGGACCTCGTCGTTGTCGATGCGCACGACGCGCCCGGTGACCACGTCCCCTTCGTCGAAGGGGGCGATCGTCGCGTCGTAGTTCGGGACGAGGCGTCCGTCGACCTCGAGCAGCAGGCCGTCGGAGCCTTCGACGACACGCGCGTCTGAAGCCGTTGTGACAGTTGCCATGTGCGCGTGAGGGTAGCGCCAACTCGGCCGCGCGGCAGGGCCGGGAGCCCTAGCGTGGCCGCCGATGCCGACCCGGGCCACGAAGCGCGGCGCCCAGCGCACGCCGCTGGGGCACGACGTCGACGTCCTCGTCTGCGGGGCGAGCTTCGCGGGCCTGGCCGTCGCCCGCGAGCTCGCGGGCACGGGCGCCCGGGTCCTGCTCGTCGACCGCTACGAGGTCGGCGAGCGCGCGACGTCCGCCTGCGCCGCCCCGACCGCCTGGCTCGACGGCCTCGGGCTCGGCGCGGCGATCCAGCAGACCTTCGGCGGCCTCGTCGTCCACGCCGCCGACGGCCGCACCTTCCGCTGGCCGCTGCCCTTCACCTTCTCGACCTTCGACTACCGGGGGCTGTGCGCCGGGCTGCGCGCGCAGGGCGACGCCGCCTTCGAGACGGCAACCGTCCGCGGGCGCACCGGCCAGGTCGTGCACACCGACCGCGGCGACCTGCGCGCGCCGCTCGTCGTCGACGCCCTGGGCTGGCGCCGCGTCCTGGGCACCGCCCCGAACGTGCAGCCCCCGAACGCGCGCCTCTCCCGCGGCCTCGAGGTCCACCCCCGTGCCGGCGGCGAGGACCTCGAGCTCTGGCTCGACCCGGGCCTCGTCCGCGCGGGCTACGCCTGGGCCTTCCCCGCCGACGGCGAGCTGCGCGTCGGCGTCGGCTCCTTCGACCCCCGCGACGGCGTGAAGGACCCCACGCTGCGCTTGGCCGCGGCCGTCGGCGTGCCCCCCGACCGGTTCCAGGGCAACTGGATCCCGCACGAGCTGCGGGCGGCCGTGGAGGACGGCGTGGCCTTCGTGGGCGACAGCGCGGGCCACTGCCTGCCCACGACCGCCGAGGGCATCCGCCCCGCGCTGCACTTCGGGCTCGCGCTCGGCCGCGAGCTGCGCGCGGTGCTCGAGGGGCGCCGCACGCGCGACGAGGCGCTCGCCCGCTACGCCGCCTTCTCCCGCGCCCACGCGCGCCCCTACCGCTGGCTCCTGCGCGTCCAGCACCTCGTGGGCCGGGTGAACCCCACGCCGCTCATGCCCCACGTCCTGCACGCGATGACCGATCCCCGCTTCCTGCGCTTCGGCTTCTCGCACTACCGCGACATCTGCCCGCCCGCCGCGGCCACGCCGCCCCGGCACACGCGTCGCGAGCTCATCGCCGCCGCGTAGGCACGCGCGGCCGCGACGGCGCGCACCGCGTCACGCGCCCGGCGCGCTCTGCCACGCCCTGCCCCCCGTCCTGCGCCGAGACGCGCCGCGGCCCGCCCGGCGCTCCCTCCCCTCTGGAACGCTGGGAGCAGATGGGAGCGCATGTGCTCCCATCTGCTCCCACCCCCGGAGGAGACCGATGTCGGACGGACCGCGCGAGCGCCCCAGCGACCCGCAGAGGAGCGACCCCGACGAGGAGCTGCCGCACATCGGTGGCGACGAGGGCTCGCCGCGGGTGCCCTGGCTCGCGCGCATCCCCGTCGAGCGCTGGTACGAGGTGCTGGCCCCCCTGCCCCACGATCTGCGCCGGCGGGCAGCGCGCACCGTGGGCCGCCTGGAGGACGTGCCGGTCGCGCTGCGGATCGTCACCCGGCTCGAGTTCACGGAACCCGTGCCGTTCGCCCGGCGGGCCGCCGCGTCCGCCGCGCCGGCGCTCCCGGACCCCGGCGGAGAACCGGCCCGGGAGACCGTCCGGCAGCTCAGCTTCCGCCTGCGTCCCGACGACTTCGCGGTCCTGCGGGAGGCAGCCCGGCTGCACGGCACGACGCCGACGCACCTCGCGCGGGTGCTGGCCATCGCGGCGCCCGGCGGGCGCTGGCCGACGAGGAGGACGCCCGGGAGCGGACCCGGCGGCGGTGACTACTTCGCGGCGAGCCAGGTCTCGCCGACGCCGACGTCGACGAGCAGGGGCGGGTCGTGCTCCCAGACGCCCACCATCTCGCGCTCGATCGTCGGCCGCGCGGCGGCCACCGCGTCGGGCTCGCCCTCGAAGAGGAGCTCGTCGTGCACGGTGAGGATGAGGCGCACGCCGGCGCCGCGCAGGGCCTCGTGGCAGCGCACCATGGCCAGCTTGAGGATGTCGGCCGCCGTGCCCTGGATCGGCGTGTTCACCGCGAGGCGCTCGCCGAGGGTGCGAACCTGCCAGTTGCGCGCCTTGAGCTCGGGGATCTGCCGGCGACGACCCCAGAGCGTCGTGACGTGGCCGAGCTCGGTGGCCTGCTCGATCGTGCGCTCGATGTAGGCCCGGATGCCGGGGAAGCGGTCGAGGTAGGCGTCGATGATCGCCTTGGCCTCCTCGCGGGGGATGTCGAGCCGGTCCGCGAGCCCGAAGTCGCTCAGGCCGTAGACGATCCCGTAGTTGATCATCTTCGCCCGCGAGCGCTGGCCGACCGTGAGGTCCTCGGGGGCGGTCTCGAACACCTGGGCGGCCGTCGCGGTATGGACGTCCTCGCCGCGGCGGAAGACCTCCTTGAGCACGGGCTCGTCGGCGATGTGGGCGAGCACGCGCAGCTCGACCTGGGAGTAGTCGGCGCTGAGCAGGACGTGCCCGGGCGCCGCCTCGAAGCAGCCCCGGATCTCCCGGCCGAGCTCCGTGCGGATGGGGACGTTCTGCATGTTCGGGTTCGTGCTGGCCAGGCGTCCCGTGGTGGCGACGGCCTGCAGGAAGGTCGTGTGGATGCGCGAGGCGTCGTCGACGAGCTGGGGCAGCACGGAGAAGTAGGTCTTGTCGAGCTGGTTGAGCTCGCGCCAGCGCTCGATCTTGGGCACGATCGGGTGCTCGTCGCGGATGGCCTGGAGGACCCGGGCATCCGTCGAGAACCCCGTCTTGCCCCGGCGCTTCTTGGACAGGCCGAGACCGGTGAAGAGCACCTCGCCGAGCTGCTGGGGCGAGCCGATGACGAACTCCGTCCCGGCCAGCCGGAAGACGTCGTCCTCGAGGTCGCGGATCTCCCCGCGCACGCGGTCGGTGATGGTCCGCAGCCGGCCCACGTTCAGGCGCACCCCGGCTCGCTCCATCTCGCGCAGCACGGGCACGAGCGGCAGCTCGATCTCCTCCATGATGCGCACGAGCTCGCGCTCGCGCAGCTGCTCGCGCTGCCAGGCGGCGAGCTCGCGGACGAGCAGCGCGTCGCGCCCGGCGGGGTCCTCGAGCCCGGTGGCCAGCCCCCGCTCCTCCACCAGCTCGCGGAAGGGGTAGCCGCGCCGGGCGGGCTCGAGGAGGTAGGCGCCGAGCAGGGTGTCGTGGGCCAGGCGCGGGGGCACGGTGCCGAGCGCCTTCGCGTCGTGCGCCACGAGCGCCCGGCCGTCGCAGGCCTCGACCACGGCCTCGGGGCCCGGTGCGTCGCCCACGAGCACCTCCTCGGGTGTGGCCGCCCCGAACCGCCAGGGGGCGAGGAGCTCGCTCTCGGGCGGGGCCACGGCGAGCGCGAGCTCGTCGCCGTCGAGGGCGGCGAGGTCGGCCAGGGAGCCCGGGCGAACGGGCGCCCCGACGGTCGTGGTGGCCTCGGGTGCCGGTGCCGCCTCCTCCTCGCCCAGGAGCTCCTCGAGGCGCCGCAGCGGCTCGCGCAGCTCGAAGCGGCGGAAGACGTCGCGCAGCTGCGAGCGGTCCGGCGCGCGCGTCGCCGCGCTCGTGACGTCGACCTCGACGGGGACGTCGCGCCTGATCGTGGCGAGCTGCTTCGAGACGCGGGCGACGTCGGCGTGCTCGGCGATGCTCTGCTTGCGCTTGGCGCCCGAGATCTCGTCGACGTGGGCGAGCACGCCCTCGAGGTCGCCGAAGCGCTGCAGGAGCTGCGAGGCGGTCTTGTCGCCGATCCCCGGGATCCCGGGGATGTTGTCCGACGTGTCGCCCTTCAGGCCGTAGAAGTCGGGCACGAGCTCGGGGCCGATCCCGTAGCGGTCGACGACCCCCTCGCGGTCGTACACGCGTGTCTCGGTGATCCCACGCGAGGTGGCCATGACCCGCACGACGCCCTCGGGGTCGATGAGCTGGAACGCGTCGCGGTCCCCGGTGACGATGACGACGGGGATCGGGGGCTGCGCCGTCCGGGCGCGTTCGGCGATGGAGGCGATGACGTCGTCGGCCTCGAAGCCCTCCACGCGCACGTTCTCGTAGCCGAAGGCCTCCACGAGGCCCTCGAAGTAGGGCCACTGCTCGGCCAGGAGGTCGGGCCGCTTGGCCCGCTGGGCCTTGTACTCCGCGTAGACCTCCTTGCGGCCCGACGAGCCCGCGTCCCAGACCACGAGCGTGGGCTTCGTCCCGTGCTCGGTGAGGATCTTCACGAGCATGGAGGCGAAGCCGAAGATCGCGTTCGTGGGGAAGCCCGTCGAGGTCGCGATGGACTCCGGGAGCGCGAAGAAGGCCCGGTAGACGAGCGAGTTGCCGTCGATCAGGTAGAGCTCGTCGGGGCGCTCCCCGTCGTGGTCGGGCACGTGCC
>JALYMR010000079.1 GCA_030773615.1 Actinomycetota bacterium | reverse complement strand
ACGATCCAGGTCAGCGAGGAGGACGCGTACGCCTACGCGCAGCGCCTCGCCCGGGAGGAGGGGATCTTCGTCGGCCCGTCGTCGGGCGCCGCGCTCGCCGCCGTCGCCCAGAAGCTCCCCGAGCTCGAGGACGGCACCCGGGTGCTGACCTTCTGCTACGACACCGGCGAGCGCTACTTCTCCGTCGAGGGGCTCTTCCCCGCCGACGGCGCGGCGCTGCGCGCGGGCACGGCCGGCGCACGCTGACCAGCATGGCCGCGCCGCGGACCCTGCCGCCGAACGTCGCCCCGGGGTGCGTCAACGTGCCCCGGATGGGCGACGACGGGTTCGAGGAGCTCTGCCACCTCGTCGGCGACGCGGATCCGGACACCGCGCTGTGCGGCAAGGACGTGACGGGCTACCCCTGGAACCCGCCCTGGCCCCTGTGCCAGGCGTGCATCGAGGTCGCCGACGGGCGGCTGAGCTGAGGGCCCACGGACGCGTCCGCCGACGCGCGGCGCGGCCCGTCGCCGTGTCGCGGTTCCTCGCACGCCACCTGCGCCACGACCCGGCCGCCCTCGGCGTCGAGCTCGACCGGGCGGGGTGGGCGGAGGTCGACGACGTGCTAGGCGGAGCGGCCCGCCTGGGCTTCCCGCTCACCCGCGAGGAGGTCGAGGCCGCGGTCGACGCTCCGGGCAAGCGCCGCTACGAGCTCGACGACACGGGCCGGAGGATCCGCGCCCGGCACGGACACTCCGTGCCCGTCGAGCTCGACCTGGACCCCGTGGCGCCGCCCCCCGTGCTGTTCCACGGCACGCATCCGGCCGCGCTCGAGGCCATCCTCGCCCGCGGCCTGCTGCCCATGCGCCGCCGTCAGGTGCACCTCTCCGAGGACGTGGAGGCCGCCCGTCAGGTCGGAGCGCGGCGCGGCGCCCCCGTCGTCCTGCGCGTCGACGCCGCCGGGCTGGCCCGCGCGGGCGCAACCTTCGTGCACCCGGCGCCGGGCGTCTGGCTCACCGACGCCGTGCCGCCACCCCTCCTCGCGCGCCTCAAGGGCTGAGCGGGAGGGCGCCCGCGCTGGGTAGGTCCAGAGGATGGCCCGCATCCGCACGCTCGTCGTCGTCCTCGCCGGGGGGGCCGGCGGCCGGCTCGAGCTCCTCACGCGCGACCGGGCGAAGCCCGCCGTTCCCTTCGCCGGCACGCACCGGCTCATCGACTTCACCCTGAGCAACTGCCACAACGCCGGGCTCAGCGACGTGTGGATCTCCCAGCAGTTCAACCCGATCTCGCTGAGCGACCACCTCGCGAACGGCAGACCCTGGGACCTCGATCGCACGGTCGGCGGCCTGCTCATCCTGCAGCCGCGGCTGGGGCACGACGACCGCACGGGCTTCCAGCAGGGGACGGCCGACGCCCTCTGGCGCTCCGCCCCCCTCGTCCGGCAGTTCGCGCCGCAGGCGCTGGTCGTCGTCAGCGCGGACGCTCCGTACACGCTCGACTACGGGTCGCTCGTGGAGGAGCACGCGGACGCGGACGCGGACGTCACCATGGTCACGACCCGGGTCGATCCGGACGACGCCGGGCGCTACGGCGTCGTGCAGGTCGCCGACGACGGCCGGGTGCGCGACTACGTCTACAAGCCCGACGACCCCGCGGGCGACCTCGTGAGCAACGAGATCTTCGTGTTCCGGCCCGCCGCCCTGCTCGACGCGCTCGAGACCCTCGCCGAGCAGGCCGGGGAGGAGGGGCTCCAGGACCTGGGCACCGAGGCGCTGCCGCTGCTCGTCGAGGGCGGCGGCGCCCGCGAGCACCGCTTCGAGGGCTACTGGCGCGACGTGGGCACCATCCCCGCCTACTGGGCCTCCCACCAGGAGCTGGTGGGCGACGCGCCGGCGCTCGACCTCGACGACCCGGCGTGGCCCGTGCTCACCGCGGCGCCGGCGCTGCGCGCGCCCGCGCGTGTGCTGCGCGGGGCGGACGTCGCCGACAGCCTGCTCGGCCCGGCGGCCCGCATCGCGGGGACCGTCGAGCGCTCCGTGGTGGGCCGCGGCGCCGTGATCGAGCGTGGTGCGGTCGTGCGCGAGAGCGTCGTGCTCCCCGGCGCGGTCGTGCGTGCGGGTGCCACCGTGGAGCGGGCGATCCTCGACGACCACGTGGAGGTCCGCCGCGACGCCAAGGTGGGGGAGGGCGACGGGGAGGTGGCGCTTGTCGGCCTGGGCGCGGTCGTGGGCGAGGGCCACGAGCTCGCGGCGGGCTCACGCTTCCCAGCCGACTGAACGGGCGGGCGCGGTACTGCGTTTGCAGACAATTCGGTACTATAGCTCAGTACCCAATGCTGCTGGAGACGCCGTTTCGCTACGAGGAGCCCCTGGCGCCCGACGAGCTCGTCGATCGCGAGGACGAGCTCGCCGCCCTGCTCGCCCGCGCGCGAGGGGCGCGCAACACCCGGGTCACCGCCCCGCGGCGCTACGGCAAGACCTCGCTCCTGCGGCGCCTGCTCCGCGACGCCGACCTCGAGGGGATCGTCGGCGTCTACGTCGACTTCTACGGCGTGCTCACCGTCGCCGATGTCGCGGCCCGCATCGAGCTCGCCTACGAGCGCAATCTGCGCGGCCCGCTGCGCACCTGGCTCGGCGGCGTGCTGCGGACGCTGCGCCCCGTCGGGCGGGTGAGCGCCGGCCCTGCCGCGGTGGAGGCTCGGCTCGGTGAAGGGGCGCCCGACCCGGCCGGCACCGCGCTGCTCGAGCGTCTCGCGCTGCCCCTGCGCGTGGCCGAGCGCACGGGGCAGACCGTGCTCGTCGTCTTCGACGAGTTCCAGGCGCTGCTCGGCGCCGGGGGCACGATCGACGCGTTGTTCCGTAGCGAGATCCAGCATCACGGCGACCGGGTGGCCTACGTGTTCGCGGGCTCGCAGGTCGGCATGATGCGCGAGCTCTTCGCCGACCGGCGCCGGCCCTTCTTCGACCAGGCCGCGCCGCTCGCGCTGCCCCCGCTGCCCGCCCCGGCCATCGTGGAGCACCTCGACCACGCCTTCGGCACGACGGGCAGGAGCCTCGGCGAGGCGCTCGACCCCCTCCTCGCCCTCGCCGACGGACACCCCCAGCGCGCGATGCAGCTCGCGGCCCACCTGTGGGCGCACACGGCGCGCGGGGAGGAGGCGGACGCCTCGGCGTGGGCAGGCGCCCTGCGCACGGTCGGCGCCGAGGTCGACGACGACTTCCGCGCCCGCTGGGACGCCCTGCCGGCGAGCAGCCAGCGCGCGCTCAGCGCGATCGCCGCCGGCGACCCGCCCTTCGGGCGCGCCGGGCGTGAGCGTCACGGCACGACGAAGGGCGCCGCGCGCGGCGGGCTCGACCGCCTCGCCGACCTGGGCGAGATCGAGGCCGACCCCGAAGCCGCCCCGGGCTACCGGATCGTCGACCCGCTCCTGCGCGTGTGGGTCGCCGCCGGCCGGCGCTGGCCCGAGCTGCCCGCCGAGCGCTGAGCGGTCGGCGCCCTACGCTTCGACGCCGCCCGGGACCTGCTGCTCGAGCGCCTGGGGGAGGACGACCTCGTCCTCGACGTCGGCGCCTGGGCCAGCCCGTTCTGGCGAGCGGACTGGGTGCTCGACCTCATGCCCCACCCGACCCGCGGCCTCTATGCCTACGACCGCGAGCGCGAGGCGCGCCGCGAGCGCTTCGACGCGGGGCGCTGGGTCGTGCGCGACATCTGCGACCGCGAGCCGTGGCCCTTCCGGACGCCATGTTCGACGTCGCGGTGTGCGCGCAGACGCTCGAGGACATCCACGACCCGGTGTGGGTGTGCTCCGAGCTCGCCCGGGTGGCCCACGCGGGCTACGTCGAGGTGCCCGCCCGGCAGGAGGAGCTGACCTGGGGGGCGGAGGGGCCGTGGGTGGGGCGACACCACCACCGCTGGCTCGTCGACGTCGTCGACGGCGGCCTCGAGTTCGTGCTCAAGCCCCACGACCTGCACGCGCGGCCCGAG
>JALYMR010000078.1 GCA_030773615.1 Actinomycetota bacterium | reverse complement strand
GGCAGGCCGTCGGCCAGGAGCTCGGCCGCGCGGGAGGCGAAGCGGTCGCCCGCCCCGCAGGGGTCGCCGCCCGGGGCGGGATCGGCGGGGAAGGCCAGCGCGGTGCCGTCGGCGTCGACGAGCAGCGCGCCGAGCGCGCCGCGCGTCACGCAGACGTGGTCGGCGTCCCAGCGCTCGGCGAGCACGCCCGCCCGTGCGGTCATCGCGTGCACGCCGTCGCCGCCCATGTCGGGCACGAAGCGCGCGGCCTCGACGGCGTTCGGCGTCACCAGGGCGCAGCCGCGCACCGGCGCCGGACCGTTCGGGTGCGGGTCCCACACGACCGGGACGTCGGCGCCGAGCGCCCCAAGCGCCTCGCGGACGCCGGGCTCGGCCGCCACCCCCCGCCCGTAGTCGGCCACGAGCACCGCGTCGGCCCAGCCGATGGCCGCCCGGGCCGTCGCCGTCAGCGCGCCGACCTCCGCGGCGCGCCCGCCCCGGTCGATGCGCACGAGCGAGCGCCCCGAGGCGCGCACGCGGACCTTCTCCGGGGTGGGGCCGTGCAGTCCGAGGTCGACGATTTGCACCCCCGCCTCCTCGAGCAGCAGCCGCAGCTCCTCGCCGGCCGCGTCGCGCCCGAGGGCGGTGACGAGGCGCACCTCCCGCCCGCTCCCGGCGGCGAGCACGGCGGCGAGCGCCGCGCCCCCCGGGCGCGACCGCAGCTCCTGCTGGTCGACGACGGGCACGGGGGCGTCGGGGGCCAGGCGCTCCACCGTCCCCTCGAGGTCGCGGTCAAGCAGCGCGTCGCCCACGACGACGAGGGGCCGGGGGCGGTCGGGGAGGCCGGCGAGCCGCACGTTCGGCCTCTCGCTCACAGCCCCGCGCCCCCGCCCTGCCCGCCGCGGCCCTGGCCCGCCGTCCCCGCGCTGCGTCGCCGGCTCGTCCGGGCGCGAGCCACCGTCAACCCGGCACCCCCCTCGCGCGCCGCGAGCCGCCGGTCGACCGCCCCGCAGAGCACGTGCACGGCCACGAGGTGGAGCTCCTGCACGGTCGCCGTCGGCCCCGCCGGCACGCACAGGGCGTCGTCGGAGAGCTCGGCGAGCGGGTTCGGCCCCGGCCCGGTCAGCGACCAGGTCGTCATCCCGCACTCGCGGGCGGCCTCCACGGCCGTGAGCACGTTCGCGCTGCGCCCGGAGGTGCTCAGGGCGACGAGGACGTCGCCCGGGCGTCCGTGGGCGCACACCTGACGGGCGAAGGCCTCCTCGGCCCCGTAGTCGTTGGCGATCGCCGTGAGCGCCGAGGTGTCCGCGTGCAGGCACAGCGCGGAGAGCGGGCGGCGCTCGTCGACGAAGCGGCCCACGAGCTCCGCGGTGAGGTGCTGCGCCTCGGCGGCGCTGCCCCCGTTGCCCACCGCGAGCAGGCGCCCGCCGTCGGCCAGGACGTCGGCCAGCCCCTTCCCCCACTCGTCGAGGCGCTCGAGTTCGGCATCGAACGCGTCCAGGCCCGCGCGCAGCGCGGCGACGTGATCGCGTGCCGCCGACTGCCGGACGAACCGGCCCCGGCGGCGCGGACGCCCCTCCGTCTGCGCCCGGTAGACCTCGAGCGTGGCCCCCGCGACCCGCTCCCAGTCGTACAGGCGGCGCGCCCGCGCGGCGCCCGCGCGGCCGTAGGCGGCCCTCCGATCGGGGTCGTCGAGCAGGGGTCCGAGCGCGTCCGCGAGCCGCTCGGGGTCGCGCGGCGGCACGTGCACGCCCGTGACCCCGTCCACGACGGTGTCGATCATGCCCCCCACCGCCGAGGCCGCCACGGGCACGCCGCAGGCCATGGCCTCGAGGGGGACGATGCCGAACGGCTCGTACCAGGGGGCGGAGACGACGACGTCGGCCGACCGCAGGAGGGCCGGGAGCTCCTCGCGGCCCACCCGGCCGCGCAGCTCCACGCGGTCGCGCACTCCGGCCTGCTCGGCCAGGCCCCACAGCCGGTGCGCCTCGGGGTCCGCGTCGAGCAGCGCGCCGTCCGGCCCGCCGGCCACCACGAGCTCCGTGTCGGGCAGGTGGCCGAGCGCGGTGATGACGTTGCCGACGCCCTTGCGCTGCACGAGGCGGGCGACGCACACGATCCGCCGCAGCCCCGCCCGCCGCTCCTCCCGCGGCCCCTCGGCCGAGAAGCGAGAGACGTCGACCCCGCAGGGCACGACAGCGATCCGCTGGCTCGCGGCGCCGAGGCGCATGAGCTCGAAGACCTCGTCCGTGCAGGTCGCGATGATGCGGTCGACCCCGCGGACGATCTCGCGCTCGACCTCCAGGCGCTCGGGCGGGCTCGTGTCGCCCTCGCCCTGGTAGCGGCGCTTGACGACGCCGAGGGCGTGGAAGGTCTGCACGACGGGCACGGCGAGGGCGCGCGCCGCCGGCAGCGCGGCGTGGGCCGACATCCAGAAGTGCGCGTGGACGAGGTCCGGCCGCCGCCGTCGCCAGGCCTCGAGCAGCTTCTCGGAGAAGGCGTCCATGTAGGGCAGGAGCTCGTCCTTCGGGACGGGCTCCGGGGGCCCGGCGTCCACGTGCTCCACGACCACCCCCGGGGTGACCCGCACGCGGGCGGGCAGGTCCGGGTCGTCGCGGCGGGTGTGGACGACGACCTCCACGCCACGGCGGGCGAGCGAGCGCGCCAGGGCGTCGACGTGCACGTTCTGGCCGCCCGCGTCCACGCCGCCGAGGACGGCGAGCGGGCTCGCGTGCTCCGAGACGAGCGCCACCCTCACGCCGTGACCCCCCTCGTGCGGGCGAGGCCCGAGGCCACCTCGCCGAGCAGCTCGTCCCAGGCGGCCAAGAAGCCCTCGAGCCCGTGGCGGTCGAGGGCGACGGCCCGCGCCCGCTCGCCGTCGCGCGCGGCGCCCTCCGGGTCGGCGAGGTACCCGCGGACCGCGTCGACGAGGACGTCGACCCGGGTGGACACGACACCGGCCCCCGGCGGGACGGCCTCGACGACCTCCGTGGTGGCCAGGGCCACGACGGGCATCGCGAGCTGCATGGCCTCGAGCAGCGACAGCCCGAGCGAGGTCCACCGGACGGGGTGCACGTACACGCGGCGACGGGCCACCTCGTCGTGCAGGCGCGCCTGGGGGAGGTCCTCGATGCCGTGGGCGGGCGGGCCGAGCCGGGCCGCCCCGATGCCGAACACGTCGACGGGACCCGCCTCGGCGAAGCGGGGCAGGAGGTCCGTGCCCGTCACCCGCCCCCGCCGGACCGGCTCGTTGACGACGACGGCCTGGCGCTCGAGCTCGCCCGTGTAGCGGGCGCCGGGGTCCACGATGCCGTGCTCGATGACCCGGGTGGGCGTGGTGCCGCAGTCCCAGAAGAGGTCGTTGAAGTGGGTCACGTGGACCACGAGGAGGTCGTCGCGGTCGGCGGCGGGGTGGCGCATCTCGGCGATGCGGCCCTGGGGGGCGTTGTGCTCGAGCCACACGCAGGGCACGTCGCGCCCCGGGCGGCGGCCGAGCCAGCGCTCGGCCAGCTCGAGCTCGTGCGGGCGCTGGACGATCACGACGTCGAACTCGGCGTCCCCGAGCTCCTCGGGGGCGAGCTCCCGGACCCCGCCGGGCCAGGGGTAGGTGCGCGCGAGCCCGAGCCCGTCCGGGCCGCGGTCGGGGACGACGGGGACGGCGTAGTCGTGCCCGCCCTGGAGCAACGCCGTCGTCCACGAGCCGTGCACGTGCCAGAGCAGGACCCTCACGCGGGCGCCCCCACCCGGACCCGCTCGCGCGCGCGGAGGGGCGCGAGGCGCTCCACCGCCTCGAGGACGTCGCGGGTCGCCACGCCCTCGAGGCAGGGGTGGCCGGGCACGGGGCACGCGCGGGCGCGGCAGTCCGCGCAGGGGACGTCGACGTGCAGCAGGGCGAGCGGCACCCCCCACGGCCGCCAGCGCTCGGCGGGCACGGTGGGCGCGAAGAGCGAGACGACGGGGGTGCCGACTGCGGCGGCGAGATGGGCCGGCCCGGTGTTCCCCACGACGAGCGCGTCGGCGGCCGCGAGCACCTCGGCCAGCCCGGCGAGGGAGGTCCGGCCCCCGAGGTCGACGACCTCGGGGCGCGCCCGTCCCGCCACCCGCGCGGTGAGCCCGGTCTCGCCGGGCGCCCCGGTGACCACGACGCGGCGGCCCTCGTCGGCCAGGGAGGACACGAGCTCGGCCCAGCGCCCGGGGGCCCAGGAGCGCGCGGGCACGGAGGCACCCGGGTGCACGGCGACGAAGGGCCCGTCAGGCGCCGGCGCGTCGCCGGCCACCTCGCGCACGGCGAGCCCCCCGTCGTCACCGGGGGGCAGGGCGTACCCCAGCGTGGCCACGAGGGACAGCGCGCGCTCCACCTCGTGCAGGCCCTCCTCGGGCAGTCGGTGGCGGACGTCGAGGAGCGAGCCGGGGTAGTCCACGCTGACCGCGGCGATCCGGGGCACGCCGGCCAGGCGCAGGAGCAGGGCCAGGGGCAGCGGGCTCTGGTGGAACGAGGTGAGCACGAAGGCCTCGTCCACCCCGCGGGCCGCGACGTCGGCCACGAGCGCCTCCGTGGCCTCGCGGGTGACGGGCTCGGGGTGGGCGTCGATCCACGGGCAGTGATGGCAGAGCACGTCGTCGACGCCGGGCAGCAGCTCGGCGGCCGCCCTGCCCCGGGGCCCGCAGAGCAGGGTCACCCGCGCGCCGGAGGCGGCGACGGCCCGGACGGCGGGACCCGCGAGGAGGACGTCGCCGTCGCTGTCCATCCGGGCCACGAGCACGTGGGTCATCGCGCGCCCTCGAGGAGGAGGTCGACCGCGGCGCCGAGGTCGCGCGCGACCTCGGGGGCGCGCGCGACCTCCTCGTCGCGCGTCACCGGGGTGGGGACGAGC
>JALYMR010000077.1 GCA_030773615.1 Actinomycetota bacterium | reverse complement strand
GTCGGCGCGGGCGCCTCGCGATCGTCGCCCCCCGCGGCCTCGCTGGGCTGCGCCGCAGCCACCACGCGCTGCTCGGCCTCCGCCCAGCGCTCGGCATGACGGCGCGTCGCGTCCTTCGCCGCCTTCTTCGCGCCCTTGCCGCCCTTGCCGCCCACGTCCGGGGCGGACGCGATCCGGCGGGCGAGCTTCTTGCCGATCCCCTTCGCACGCAGGCGCTCGAACAGCTCGCGGTCGCGCTTCGAGAGGTCCTTCTTGGCCATCCGTCCTCCTCGCAGGTCTGCCCCGGGCCTACCCGCCCCCCGTGCCCGGGCACCGCGACCCATTCCGACCGGTGCGGTCGGGATCTGGCAGACTTAGGGATCCCTAATGCGACGCGCCGCGCCCATCCTGCTCCTCCTCGCGCTCGTCCTGCCGCTCGCGGCCTGCGGCGAGGACACGCTCACCGTGTACTCCGGGCGCAACGAGGACCTCGTCGGCCCGCTCATCCAGCGCTTCGAGGACGAGACGGGCATCGAGACGGAGGTGCGCTACGCGGGCTCGGCCGAGCTCGCCGCCACCCTGCTCGAGGAGGGCGAGGAGACCCCCGCCGACGTCTTCTTCTCCCAGGACGCGGGCGCGCTGGGCGCGCTGCAGGAGCGCCGGATGCTCGCCGACCTGCCGGGCCCCGTGCTCGGACGCGTCGCGCCGCGGTTCCGCTCCGCGGCGGACGACTGGGTGGGCACCTCGGGGCGGGTGCGGGTCATCGCCTTCGACACCCGGGAGGTGCGGACGGGCGAGCTCCCGCCCTCCGTCCTCGGGCTCACGAACGCCCGCTTCCGGGGCCGGGTGGGGTGGGCGCCGACGAACGCCTCCTTCCAGACCTTCGTCACCGCCCTGCGGCTCACGCAGGGCGAGGACGTCGCCCGCCGCTGGCTCGAGGACATGCAGGCCAACGACGTCCAGGCCTACGAGAACAACATCGCCATCCGCGACGCGATCGCGAACGGCGAGATCGCCCTCGGGCTGATCAACCACTACTACGTGGGCCAGGCCATCGCCGAGGAGGGCGCGGACTACCCCGTCGGGCTGTACACCCCGCGGGGCGACGTGGGCGGCCTGGTCAACGTCGCCGGGGCCGGGGTGCTGGCCGACTCGGACCGCGCGGAGGACGCCCAGCGGTTCGTGAGCTTCCTCCTGCAGCCCGCCGCCCAGCGCTACTTCGCGCAGGAGACGAGGGAGTACCCGCTCATCCCCGGCGTGCCCGCCCGTCAGCCCGGCCTCCCGCCGCTCGAGCGCATCGACGGGCCGGAGGTCGACCTCAACCGCCTCAGCGACCTCCAGGGAACCGTCGAGCTCCTGCAGGGCACCGGCGTCTTGTGACCGCGGGGCGCCTCCCACCGCTGCTGCTCGCGACGGTGGCCCTCATCGCCCTGGCGGCGGTGCTGCCGCTGGCCTACCTCGTGGTCGTGGTCGGGGCCGAGGCGGGCGAGTGGGCCCGCACCGTGCTGTCGGGCCGCGCGGTGGGGCTGCTCGCCCGCAGCGTCGCGCTCGCCGCGGCCGTGACCCTCACCGCGGTGGCCATCGCCGTGCCCCTGGCCTGGCTGACCGTGCGCACCGACCTGCCCGGCCGGCGGGCGTGGTCCGTGCTCTGCGCGCTGCCCCTCGTCATCCCGAGCTACATCGGCGCCTACCTGCTCGTGTCCGCCCTCGGCCCGCGGGGCGAGCTCCAGGGGCTGCTCGAGGGGCCGCTCGGCGTAGAGCGCCTTCCCGCGCTCTACGGCTTCGGGGGCGCGTGGCTGGCCCTCAGCCTGTTCTGCTTCCCCTACGTCCTGCTCCCCGCGCAGGCGGTGCTGCGCGGCCTCGACCCGTCGCTCGAGGAGGCCGCGCGCGGGATGGGCCGGTCCGGGTGGGCCACCTTCCGCGACGTCGTCGCCCCCCAGCTCGCCCCCGCGGTCGCCGCGGGCGCGCTGCTCGTCGCCCTCTACGCGCTGAGCGACTTCGGCGCCGTGGCCATCATGCGCTTCGACTCGTTCACCCGGGCGATCTACCAGTCCTACCGCTCCTCGTTCGACCGAGTGGGCGCGGCGTCGCTGGCCACCCTGCTCGTGCTCGTGACGCTCGTCGTCCTGTGGCTCGAGGCCCGGACGCGCAGGGCGGGGGCCCTGCACCGCAGCGCCCCGGGGGTCGCCCGCGCGCCGCGACCCGTCCCGCTCGGGCGCTGGCGCCTGCCGGCGCTCGCCCTCTGCGCGGTCGTCGTGGGCACGAGCCTCGTCCTGCCCGTGGCCATGCTCGCGCTGTGGACGACGCGCTCCGTGGCGGGCAGCGTGGCCTGGGCGCAGGTGGCCGAGGCCGCCGGCCACTCCCTGCTCGCCGCCGCGCTCGCCGCCGGCGTGGCCGCGCTGTGCGCCGTGCCCGTCGCGCTCCTCGCCGCCCGCCACCCCGGCCGGGCGACCAGCGCGCTCGAGGGCGCCGCCTACGCGGGTCACGCGCTGCCGGGGGTCGTCGTCGCGCTCGCGCTCGTGTTCTTCGCCACCCGCGCGCTCCCCGCGCTCTACCAGACGCTCGCCACGCTCGTGGCCGCCCTCGTCATCCTCTTCCTCCCCCAGGCCGTCGGCGCCGCCCGCGCCGCGATCCTCCAGGTGCCGCCCCGCCTGGAGGAGGCGGCCCGCTCGCTCGGGCGCTCCCCGCTGCGTGCGTTCGCGACGGTAACCGCGCCGCTGGCCGGCGGCGGCGTGCTGGCCGGGGGCGCCCTCGTGTTCCTCACCGCCGTCAAGGAGCTCCCGGCGACCCTCATCCTCGCCCCGATCGGCTTCGACACCCTGGCCACGGAGGTGTGGCGGGCGTCGAGCGTCGGCTTCTACGAGCGCGGGGCGGTGCCCTCGCTCGTGCTCCTCGCCGTCTCCGCCGTCCCCCTCGCCGTGCTCGTGCTCCGGGGCCGCACGTGAGCGCCCTGGCCCTCCGCGGCCTGGCCAAGTCCTTCGGGTCCGTGCGCGCGGTCGACGGGGTGGACCTCGACGTCGCCCAGGGCGAGGTCTGCGCGCTGCTCGGTCCGAGCGGGTGCGGCAAGACGACCGTGCTGCGGCTCATCGCCGGCTTCGAGCGGCCCGACGCCGGCGAGGTGCGCGCGGGCGCGCGGCTCCTCGCCGGCGGCGACGTCGCGGTGCCGCCCGAGCGGCGGCGGGTCGGCATGGTCTTCCAGGACTACGCGCTGTTCCCCCACCTCACCGTGGGGGGCAACGTGGGCTACGGCCTCGGCCGTCGCGAGCGCAGCGGAGCGCGGGTCGAGGAGCTGCTCGCCCTCGTCGGCCTCGAGGGGACCGCGGACCGGCGCCCGCACGAGCTCTCGGGCGGCCAGCAGCAACGCGTGGCGCTCGCCCGGGCGCTGGCCGCGGCGCCCGACGTCGTGCTCCTCGACGAGCCGTTCAGCGGCCTCGACGCCGCGCTGCGCGCGCAGGTCCGCGCCGAGGTGCGGGCCATCCTGCTCGCCGCCGGGGTCACCGCCCTGTTCGTCACCCACGACCAGGAGGAGGCGCTCTCGCTGGCCGACACCGTGGCGGTCATGCGCGATGGGCGTGTGGAGCAGGCCGGCACGCCCGAGGAGGTCTACGGACGGCCCGCGAGCCGCTGGGTGGCCGGCTTCCTGGGCGAGGCCGACGTCGTGCCCGGCACCGTGCAGGACGGCTGGGTCGAGTGCGAGCTCGCCCGGCTGCCGCTCGACCCCGGCTTCCGCGGGCCGGCCGAGGTCGTCGTGCGGCCTGAGTCCATCGCCCTCTCCCTCGGCGGGCGCAGCCGGGTGGAGGGCCGCGTGGTGGAGCGCGAGTTCTTCGGTCACGACCAGCTCGTCCACGTCGAGCTGCCCTCGGGACGGCGCGTGCGCAGCCGCTCGCTCTCACACCCCGTCTGGCACCCGGGCGACCGGGTCGGCGTGCAGGTCGACGGGCCGGTGAACGTGTTCGCCGTCGAGGACCCCCGGCGGGCGGGCAGGCTCGTCGCCGGGCAGGCGCTGCGGACCCCGCCCGTGCCGGGCTAGGGTCCGCGCCGTGCCGAGCCCGCTCGACCCCGCCGCCGTCCGGCCCCGGTTCCCCGCGCTGGCGCGGCAGGTCGGCGGGCGACCGGCCGTCTTCCTCGACGCTCGCGCCGGCGACGAGATCGTCGTGACCCAGCTCGACCACGACGCGAACGTGGCGCCCTGGCTGCGCGTCGCCGAGGATCGCGGGCTCGTCGTCCGCCGGGCGCCGGTGCGCTCCGAGGACGCCACGCTGGACCACGAAGCGCTCGAGGCCCTGCTCGGCGAGCGCACGCGGGTCGTCGCCTTCGCCCTGGCCTCGAACGCGACGGGCTCCATCCCCGACGCGCGGCGGATCGCCGCCGCCGCGCACCGGGTGGGCGCCCTGGCCTGGGCCGACGGGGTGCACTACGCCCCGCACCGGCGACCGGACCGCGCCGCCCTCGGCGTCGACGTCCTTCTCTGCTCGCCCTACAAGTTCTTTGGTCCCCACCTGGGGCTCGCCGCGATCCGCCGCGACCTGGCCGAGGAGCTTCCCGCCGACCCCGTGCGCCCCGCCGCCGAGGACCCGCCCGGCCACCGCTTCGAGACGGGCACGCCGTCCTTCGAGGCGCTGGCCGGGCTCGTCGCCGCGGTGGGCCACCTCGAGGAGCGGGGTGAGGGCCCGACGCGCCGCGGGCGCCTGGCTGACGCCTACGCCGCGATCCGCGCCCACGAGGACGAGCTGTCCCGCGCAGTGCTCGCCCGGCTGCCCGCCCTGCCCCGCGTCACGCTGCACGCCGTCGCCGAGGCCGGGCGCGTGGCCGACCGGACGCCGACGTTCTGCTTCACCGTCGAAGGGCGCGCGCCGCGCGAGGTGGCCGAGCCGCTCGCCGCCCAGGCTCTCTTCACTTGGGACGGCAACTACTACGCCCTCGAGCTCATGCGCGCGCTCGGGCTGGAGGGGCGCGGCGGCGCCGTCCGGGCCGGCTTCCTGCACTACAACACCCTCGAGGAGGCCGAGCGGCTGTGTGACGCGGTGGCCGGGATCGCGGCGAAGGCGGGCAGCCGGCTCGCCGGCGCGCGGTGACCGAGCCGGGCGACGAGGTGGCGCGGCTGCGCGAGCGCGTGGCGGAGCTCGAGCGCGAGCTGGCCGACCAGGCCGCGCGCGCCAACGCCGTGATGGCCGCCGCCCAGCGGCGCACGTACTGGCTCGACCGCTACCGCATCGACCTCGACGCCCTCATGGAGCGTCCCACCGCGCGCGCGGCGCTCGTGGCTCTGCGCGCCGGCCGGGAGGGCGCGCGCCGGGTGCGGGGCGCCGCGCGGGCGCTGAAAGCGTGACGAGCGCGCGACGCGAGCTCGAGCCGATCGCGCGCTTCCACGCCGAGGGCCCAGTCGCGCTGCTCCCTCCGGCCCCGGGCATGGCCGACCGCGAGCGACTGCACCTGGCCTTCGTCATCCCACCCTTCTCCATCGGCTCGGGCGGCCACACGATCGTCTTCCAGCTCGTCGCGCGCCTGGAGCGCATGGGCCATACGTGCTCCCTCTGGATCCACGACCCGCCGGGCCATCGACGCCACGAGTGGCCGGCGGTGAAGCGGCGCGCGATCGTCGAGCACTTCGTCGCCCTCGAGGCCCCCGTCTACGAGGAGTTCGACCACTGGTTCGGGGCCGACGTCGTCGTCGCCACCGGGTGGCGGACGGTGTACGCGGCCGTGTCCCTGCCCGCGTGCCGCGCCCGGGCCTACCTCGTCAACGACCACGAGCCGGAGTTCCACCCCACCTCGGTCGAGGCGCGCTGGGCAGCTCGGACGTACTCCCTCGGCCTGTACGGCATCTGCGGCAGCCCATGGCTGCGCGACCTGTACGTCGAGCGCTACGGAGGACGGGCCGAGGCCTTCGACTACGGCGTTGACCACGGGGTGTACCGCCCGCTTCCGGTGCAGCGCCGCCGCGACACCGTGGTGTTCTACGCGCGCTCGGCGACCCCGCGCCGGGCGGTGCCGCTGGGCATCGTCGCGCTTGAGGAGCTGCAACGGCGGCGGGGCGACGTGCGGGTGGTGACGTTCGGCGACCGCCAGCCGCTGGACAGCGCTCTGCGCACCGAGAACGCCGGCGTCGCGAGGCCGGCGGAGCTCGCCGAGCGCTTCTCCCGGGGCACCGTGGGGCTCGCGCTGTCGCTCACGAACTACTCGCTCGTGCTGCAGGAGATGCTCGCGTGCGGGATGCCCTGCGTCGACCTCGACGAGGCGAGCGCCGCGTCCGTGTTCGGCCGGGACGGACCGGTCGAGCTCGCACCCTTCGATCCCGGGGCGCTCGCCGACGCGATCGAGCGCCTGCTCGACGACCCTGAGCGGTGGGAGCGCCACTCACGCGAGGGGGTCGCGTTCGTCGCCCCGCGGACCTGGGACGCGGCGGCCGTGCAGGTCGAGCGGGCCCTCCGCACGGCGCTGCGGCTGCGGGAGGACGATCGCGCCTAGGTGTAGGACCCAGCCAGGTTGTTCAGCTCGTGGAGCCGAGCTGCGGGCGGCTTGTGGCTGAGGGCGCCGTGGGGGCGGCGATGGTTGTAGGTCCACAGCCAGCCGTCAAGGGCCGCGGTG
>JALYMR010000076.1 GCA_030773615.1 Actinomycetota bacterium | reverse complement strand
TCTGGAAGGCCGAGCGCTCTAGGGCACCGGTAGCGTGAGTTGCAAGGAGGGGACGCGCGAGATGACCGTTCGAAGTATCACCACGACGCTCGTTGCGGACTGGCCTGGCTTGGCCTGGCTGGCGACTACCCGTGCCGGCGAGCCTTCAGTTCAGGTTCTGCATGGCCCCGGTGTCGAGGTCGCCGACGAGTGGGTCTGTGAGGCGGTGTGGGATGGGGAGTTCGGTTCCGGAGACTTCGACCGAACGGACGTTGTCGCGGGAAGCGGAGTCCGCCTGCGTGGGGGACGTGTGATCTTCGTCTCCTCCGGCTCCACCGTCGACCGGCTGCTCGCCGCGTCTCGACTGGGCACCCTCTGGGTTTCCAACTCGCTCCCCTGCCTGCTCGAGGCAACCCGCGCTGCGCCTGACCCCGCCTACCCCCGCTACTACTGGGACTTCCGGAGCATCGTCTGCGGTCTGCGCCGGTACAAGCGCACGCTCGGCACGAGTGGCGGCCCGATCGAGATCGTCTACTTCGACAACCTCTCCTGGGACGGCTGGAACCTCACAGTCACCCAGAAGCCGGCAACGGCCGTACCCTTCAGCGACTTCGCCGCCTACCGCAACTACTTGGCGTCCTCGATGCGGGCGGTGGCGGCGAACCTTCGCGACACGCGCCGAGACCAGCCCTTCGCCATGCTTGGCACCACTTCGACCGGCTACGACTCACCCACGGTCACTGTGCTGGCGGCAGAAGCGGGATGCGACGAGGTGCTCTCGTTCGACCGAGCCAGGGGCGGTGCGGCGGACAGCGGCGAGGCGATCGCCGAGCGGCTTGGAGTGCGCACCATATCCGTGCCGCGCGATCGCTGGCAGGCGCGTTCGCTCCCCGAGCCCGCCTTCATCGCCGCCAATGCCTACGGGGAGGAGGTGCACTACAGCGGGGCGGAGGCCTATCTCCGGCGACGAGTCCTCTTCACCGGCTACCACGGCGATAAGGTCTGGGCGAAGCAGACGAACGATCTCGATGGGCAGATCGTCCGCGGTGACCCTTCCGGGCTTGCCCTGGCCGAGTTTCGCCTGCGAGCCGGCTTCATACATTGCCCCGTGGCGTTCTGGGGAGCTCGTCGTGTTCGGGAGATCGTCGCTCTGGCGAACACAGCCGAGATGGCACCCTGGGACCTGCCTGGCGACTACAGCCGCCCGATCTGCCGGCGGATAGTCGAGGAGGCCGGGGTTGATCGCGAGAGCTTTGGCCAGTCGAAGCTGGCGGCCTCGGTCGTTCTCCACAACGAGCCTCGCTTCATGAAGGACGAGTCCATGGAGCGCTACCTCGGGTGGCTTCGCAACCATCGACGTGCTTGGCTCGCCCGAGGTCGCCTACCCCCCGTGCCGATCCAGTCACTTGATCGCACGATCGCCCGAGCCAATCGAATCATCGGCGGGCCCCGGTTAGCACGCTTGCGGAAGTTCCCCATGTATGTCCAGCTCGAGCAGCGCTCGGCGCAGAGGCGCCTCGGCCCCACGTACCTGCGTCGGTTCGTGTTCCCGTGGGCGGTGCACGAAGCGAAGTCGGCTTACCGAGAGCGCTAAGCGCGAGGTGACGCCCTGGTACCGGTGTGGGGCGATGCTGACTGACGATCCCAGGTAGTGCTCTCCGACTCGGTCGCTTCTTCGGCCCCGTCGAAGACGAGGACGCACACGACCGCGCCTGGCCTGACTCGCCCACCCCCGACCGCCGCCTCTCAACGTGGTGCCCCTCTCGCAACCGCTTTCGGCCGCACTCAGCCGCCAGCGGCCGATCGCCCATCACCCGCGTCCAGCACCTCCGCGAGCAGGAAAGCTAGGGACAGGCAGCTCGAGCACGCGGGCCAGGAGCGCGCACGGCCGCGGGGTGCGGCCACGCGGCCCACCGGAGCGCTACCGCTGCCCGGCGCCCACGAGCGCGTCCGCGCCCGCGAGCTCAATCGTCCGCGCGAGCCCCTCGCGCAAGCCGACCTCGGGCTGCCAGCCGAGCAGGTCGCGCGCGAGGCCGATGTCGGGCTGGCGGACCTGGGGGTCGTCCGTGGGCAGCGCCTCGAAGACGATCTCCGAGCGCGAGCCCGTGACCTCGAGCACCGCCTGGGCGAGCTCGAGCAGCGTGTACTCGCAGGGGTTGCCGACGTTCACCGGGTAGTGGTAGCCCGACTCGGCGAGCGCGATCATCCCCCGGATGAGGTCGCTCACGTAGCAGAACGAGCGCGTCTGGGACCCGTCGCCGAAGACCGTGAGCGGCTTGTCCTGCAGCGCCTGGCGCAGGAAGGTGGGGATCGCCCGGCCGTCGTGGGCGCGCATGCGCGGGCCGTAGGTGTTGAAGATGCGGATGATCGCCGTGTCCACGCCCTGCTGGCGGTGGTAGGCCATCGTGAGGGCCTCGGCGTAGCGCTTCGCCTCGTCGTAGACGCCGCGCGGCCCGATCGGGTTCACGTGCCCCCAGTAGGTCTCCTGCTGCGGGTGGACCTGGGGGTCGCCGTACACCTCGCTCGTGGACGCGAGCAGAAAGCGCGCGCGGTGGTGCTTGGCCAGGCCCAGGGTGTGGTGCGTGCCGTACGAGCCCACCTTGAGCGTGTGCAGCGGCAGGCGCAGGTAGTCGATCGGCGAGGCCGGCGACGCCAGGTGGTAGACGACGTCGATCGGTTCCTCGACGAAGTAGGGCTCGATGATGTTCGCGTGCAGGTGCACGAACTCGGGCCGGCGGATGTGGGCGATGTTCGCCAGCGAGCCCGTCTCGAAGTTGTCGACGCAGATGACGCGGTGGTCGCGGCGCAGCAGCTCGTCGCACAGATGCGAGCCCAGGAAGCCGGCGCCGCCGGTGACGAGGCAGGTAGCCATCCCCCGACTCTACCCCGCCGCGCCGGGCGGCCTAGATGTCGGTCATGCGCCGCTCGAGGGCGGCGAACCGCTCGTCGAGGGCGTCGAGGTCGTCCTTGAGCACAGCGACCTCCTGGGCGCGCGCCGCCTCCTCCTGGGCCTCGGCCTCCTCGAGCGCGGACGGCACGCTGCCCCCCAGGGTGAAGACGTCCTCCACGCGCACCTCGAGGGCGCGCGCGAGGCGCAGGGCGGTCAGCACCCCGGGCTCGGCGCCCTGCTCGAGGCGCGCGAGGGTGCGCCGGTCCGTCCCCGCCTGCTCGGCGAGCTCGTTCTGGGTCAGCCCCCGCAGCCAGCGCCACCTCGCGAGGGGCGACGACCGCGCGCGGACGGCTTCCGATCTCCAGCCGCTCGGACGCTCATGCACGCTCGAGAAGCTTACGGGACGTGACGCGAGACGTAAGCTCGGCGCGTGGCCACGGACGCCCGCCTGACCGTCGCGCCCATCGTGGGGCCCGGCGACCCCCGCCGGTTCACCGACTCGGGCATCGAGATCGAGCCCGTCTACGGCGACGAGCGCCCCGGCGAGTTCCCCTTCACGCGCGGGATCCACCCCGAGGGCTACCGGCGGCGGCTGTGGACGATGCGCCAGTACGCGGGCTACGCCTCCGCGCAGGAGTCCAACGCGCGCTACCGCTACCTGCTCGCGCACGGCTCGACCGGGCTCTCCATGGCCTTCGACCTGCCGACCCAG
>JALYMR010000075.1 GCA_030773615.1 Actinomycetota bacterium | reverse complement strand
CACCGCGGCCCTTGACGGCTGGCTGTGGACCTACAACCATCGCCGCCCCCACGGCGCCCTCAGCCACAAGCCGCCCGCAGCTCGGCTCCACGAGCTGAACAACCTGGCTGGGTCCTACACCTAGGCGTCCTGGCTGTCGTCCCGCACGCCGGCGCCCCCCGGCGCGGCTGGGAGCACCCCGCCCCCGCAGCCCGGGGCGGCCCACACGCGCCAGGACCGGTTCGCGAAGACCTGCCGGTAGCCGGGGGGCGGGGCAACCCGGGAGAACTGGGTGCGGTAGAAGCGCCACACCCCGCGGGCGTCGCGGGGCTTGAGCACGAGCGGGCCGACCCGCCGGTCGACGCCCTCCACCGTTCGCACGGAGCCCGGCGGGCCGTCGAGCCAGAAGCGCAGGTGGGGCACGGGACGGTGCCCGATGGACGAGATCGTCCCGCAGGCTGCGAACCGCTCGCGCACGGCCGGGGCCTCCCCGACCTCGCGCAGGTCGGTCAGGAGCGTCGAGTTGACGTCCATGTGGCGCTCGAGCACCGCGAAGTGCCGCAGGTGCCAGGGCAGGAACGCGACGGAGAGCGCGAGCGAGACGAGCCCCGCGGTCTGCCAGCGCCGCCGTGCGGTTCCCTCGGGGAGCAGCTGCCACCCGAAGGTGCCCAGGGCGTAGAGGACCGCGAGCAGCGCGGCCGGGGTGAGCGTGTAGCGCATGACGAACGGCAGGCCCCCGAGGGCCTGGAGCACCGCCCAGCCGAGCAGGACGACCGCGACGGCGAGGGGCACGAGCGCGGGCCGCCGGACGTGGCGCCAGGCGAAGACGAGCCCGACGGGCAGGCCCAGCACGAGCGGCTCGCGGAGCATGTAGCGCAGGTAGGAGGCGAGGAAGATCGGCACCCGCTCGGGATCGCGCACCCGGTTCGTCTCCGCCGCGAGCCCCGACGTCCCGTGCAGGGAGTGCAGCGGGTCGCCCGTCACGAGCCAGTCCTGGGCGGCCCACAGCAGCGGCGCGGCGAGGACGAGCGCGAGGTGCAGGGCCCGTCCCCGCGGCGTCGCGGCGCGCCAGGCCCACAGGAGGTAGAGCCCCGCGAGCAGCCAGGCGTCGGGCCGGACGAGCCCGGCCAGGGCGAGCAGGGCGAGGACGGGGGCGCCCCGCCGCGGCCGGCGCACCTCGAGCCACACCGCCAGGACCACGAGCATCGCGAAGGTCAGGTCCTGGTAGCCGAACATGGCGTAGCGCTCGAAGTTCACCCGGGTGAGGACGACGAGTCCGGCGACGACGCCCACCGCGGGGGTGGCGAGCTGCGCCCCCAGGAGGTAGGCGGCCCAGACCAGGCCGCCGAAGGAGAGCAGGATGAGCCCCGTCATCACGTCGTCCGCCGCCCCGCCGAAGGCCAGGGCGAGGAAGGCCACCGCCGTCTGCAGGGGGTGCGGGGTGGGCGCGAAGGCGCCGGTGTAGTCGGGGCGCAGCCCCTGGAGGACGTCGCGCGCCCACAGCAGGCAGTAGCGCGCGTCGTAGTTCAGGGCGTCCGGGCGGAAGACCAGCGCGAAGAGCGCGGCAACCCCGACGACGCAGACCAGGCCCGGCAGCGCGCGGCGCAGGCCGGCGGGCACCGAGCGCGGCCTCGCGGCCGGGGCCGCGCGCGGGGACGAGACGGTCGCCATGCGCGCGGGGACGCTAGTGGGCGGTCAGGCGCCGGGCACGAGCGACTCGCGCACGAAGCGGTTCTCCCCGGTGGGCTGGGTGAAGCGCTCGAAGGGGACGGTCGCCCCGGCCGGGTTCGTGAAGTCGCTCGTCCGGTACTCCGTCACGAGGCGGTCCGGGGCGAGGTCGAGGTGGGCGTAGCCGTGCAGGATGCCGTTGAACTGACGGATCCAGGGCGCGCGCTCCTGCAGGGCCGCCTCGTCGCGGTCGATGCCGCGCGAGGTCACGGAGCCGCCGACGTACTCCACCGCCGCCGGCACGGCGCTCGCGCCGTCCCCGAGGGCGACGAAGTCGCTGGCCAGGAAGTTCGCCATGAACACGTGGGCGTCGCCGGTCAGGACGATGACGTTGCGCACGCCCGCGCGCTCGAGCTCGCCGAGCAGCCGCGCCCGGTCTGCGGGGTAGCCGTCCCACGCGTCGCCGCGGGTGGGGTCGCGGTTGCGGCTGGCCATCACGACCTGCTGGGCGACGACCTTCCACGTCGCCGGGGAGGCCTTGAGCGCCGCCACGAGCCAGCGCATCTGCGCCTCGCCCAGGATGGACCGGGGCAGGCCGTCCCCGCTGCCCGTGCGGTACTGGCGCTCGTCGAGCAGGAACACGTCGGCGAGGCGCCCGAAGGACAGGCGCTTGTAGATCCGGTGGCGCTCGCGCGGGAAGGTCATCCGCGGCAGCCACTCGAACGCGGCCCGGTAGGCGGCCATGCGCTGCGCGGCCGC
>JALYMR010000074.1 GCA_030773615.1 Actinomycetota bacterium | reverse complement strand
GGCCAGCAGCGCGTAGGCGCGGGCGGTCCCGCCCGCCCCCGCGGCGGGCTGCCCGGGGGCGGCGCGCTGGGCGGTCGCCTGGATCCAGGCGTAGATCGGGGCGAGCACCGCCTCGTAGTCGTCGGGCGTGGCCTCGGGCTCGGGCACGCCCCCGACGAGCCGGGCCATGAGGCCCGCGGCGAGGCGCTCGAAGGTGGGCACGGTGCCGTGGGCGTCGAGGTAGTGGCCGTGCGTCGCGTACACGTCCTCGCGCAGCCACACGCCCGGGTAGGCCACCTCGACCTCCGCGGGCCCCAGTGAGCGCGCGAGCGCGGCGGCGATCCACGACGCGCGACGGGGCGCGACCCGGTGATCGAGCCCGAGCGGCGGCGGCGCCGCGGTGCGGCCCCGCGCCTCGAGCCAGGGGGCGACGAGCGCGTGGTCGTGGTTGCCCGGGACGAGGAGGACCTGCGCGTCGCCGAGCACCTCGGCCATCGCCACGAGGACCGGCTCGGCCACGGCGAGCGCCTCGCGCACGGGGCCGTGGCGCAGCTCGAGGACGTCGCCGAGCAGCACGAGGCGCTCCACCCCCTCCAGGCGGGCGAGGAGCCGGTCGCGCGCCGCGGGTCGGCGCAGGACGTCGCCGTCCGTGCGCAGCCCGAGGTGCAGGTCGGAGATGACGAGCGTGCGCACGGCCGCCCGCGGCTACGCGGAGGCGGCGGTGAGGTCCTGGCGGATGCGCTTGGGGAGCATGAAGCGCACGTCCTCGCGCACGACCTCGAACTCCTCGACCTGGCGCAGGCCGCGAGCCCGGAACCAGGCCACGAGCCGCTCGACGAGCTCCTCGGGGGCGGAGGCGCCGGAGGACACGCCGACCGTCCGCACCCCGTCGAGCCAGCCCTCCTCGACCTGGTCCTCGCGGTCGATGAGGTGCGCCCGGGCGCCGTGGTCGCGCGCGACCTCGACGAGGCGATTCGAGTTCGAGGAGTTCCGCGACCCGATCACGAGCACGAGCTCGCACAGCGGCGCCATCTGCTTCACGGCGGCCTGGCGGTTCGTCGTGGCGTAGCAGATGTCGTCCGTGCGGGGCCCGGTGATCGCGGGGAACCGCTCGCGCAGGCGGGCGATGATCTCGCGGGTCTCGTCGACGGACAGCGTGGTCTGGGAGACGTAGGCGACGCGCTCGGGGTCGGCGACCTCGAGGCGGTCGACCTCGTCGACCGTCTCCACGAGCACCATGTGCTCGGGCGCCTCGCCCATCGTGCCCTCGACCTCCTCGTGGCCCGAGTGGCCGATGAGGACGATCGTGTAGCCCTCCTCGGCGAACTTGATCGCCTCCCGGTGCACCTTCGTGACGAGCGGGCAGGTCGCGTCGATCGTCTGCAGGCCGCGGCGCTGCGCGTCGGCGTGCACCGCCGGGCTCACCCCGTGCGCGGAGAAGACGGTGACCGCGCCCGCGGGGATCGCGTCGTCGAGCTCGTCGACGAAGCGCGCACCGCGCTCGCGCAGCTGCTCGACGACGTGCTTGTTGTGGACGATCTCCTTGCGCACGTAGACCGGCGCGCCGTAGAGCTCGAGCGCGCGCTCGACGGTCTGCACGGCGCGGTCGACGCCGGCGCAGTAGCCGCGGGGGGCGGCGAGCAGGAGCTTCTCGACCATCCCGGCCAGGCTACCGCCCGAGCAGGAGCTCCACGACGGCCTCGCCGACCGCGTCGAGGCTGCGGGCGCTGACCGCGTCGAGGTCGTCGGCGCGCGTGTGCCAGGCCGGGAAGGTGAAGTCGATGACGTCGATCGCGGGCACGCCGCGTCGGGCGAACGGCGTGTGGTCGTCGAGGATCTCGCCCACCGTCCGGGGCGGGAAGGCGCGCGCGACGCCCACCCGGGCGGCGGCCGTCCGCAGCCGGGCCCAGAGCCGCGGGTCGGATCCCGCCTCCCGGGGGATGGCGAGCGCGCGGTCGCCGACCATGTCGACGACCACCACCGCGCCGAGCTCCCGGGCGTGGCGGCGCGCGTACGCGCGCGAGCCGCGGACGCCCTCCGTGAGGAAGTCGTCGGCCCCCGGCGGGGCCTCCTCGCCGTCGAAGAGCACGAAGCGCACCTCGGGCGCGTCGCGGCCGCGGCGCATCCGGCGCAGGGCGCGGGCCACCTCGACGACGACGGCGACCCCCGAGGCGCCGTCGTTCGCCCCGACGAACCCGGGCCGGGCGAAGGTGTCGTAGTGGGCGCCGAGGACGACGGCGGGCCGTCGGCCGGGCAGGCTGCCGACGACGTTCAGGAGGAGCCCGCCCGGGCCGGCTCCACCGGCTTGCCCGGGCTTCGCGCGGGCGTCTCGGGCGCGCTCGAGCCGCCCGGCGGGCAGCCGGGTTCGCATCCGCCGGGCCAGGCGCCGGGATGCGGC
>JALYMR010000073.1 GCA_030773615.1 Actinomycetota bacterium | reverse complement strand
GGACGGGTGTGGTGCCCCGCACTGGCGTCGGGACCGGCGACGGCGCCTGGCGCTGGTCGGTGCCGACGGCGGCAGCGGGGCGCCCGCGGGCGAGGAGCCGGGCTTCGAGCTCAGGGTCCTCGAGGAGCAGGAACGCGCGCGCGATCTGCGCCGCATGCCGGGCGACGAGGACCGGGCCGCGACCGGAGCGCGGGCCCGATGGATGGTTTCCGAAGGTGGGGAACAACCGTTCGTGAAGGTACGGCGCGGGGTGGACGGAACGGCGTGACGGGACACGCGATCCGTGCGATTCGCAGCGGAGGTCCTGCACGCCCGCTTGCAAGGCGGGTGCGGTAGCGGCGACCAGGGGCAAGCGCTTCGCCCGTGTGGGTGGGAGCAGATGGGAGCGCATCTGCTCCCACTTGGGGAGGGACGGGCGCTCGGGGCGGCAGGCCCAGTCGGCGCGAGGCCCGGCTCGCGAGAGGGAGGACGCCCCCGCTGCGGCTGTGCCCCGGGCGGGAGGGAGAGACGCGCCTGCGAGCCGCGGGAGGTCAGCGCGCGCTGGCGCCGAGCGAGGCCCAGACCTCGAGCTTCGTGCGCACGCGGGCGACGACCTCGTCGGTTACCGCCGTCGTCGAGGCGTGGCCGCCCAGGTCTGACGTGCGCGCCCCGGCGGCGGTCGCCTCGAGCACCGCCTCGTACACCGCTCGCGACGCGCTCTCCGCCGCCGGGTCCCCCCGCAGCCCGGCGTAGTGCAGGACCGCGCCGCAGGCCAGCAGCATCGCCATGGGGTTGGCCACGTCCTTGCCCTGCAGGGCGGGCGCCGTGCCGTGCGGGGCCTCGGCCATCGCGACCGTGACCTCGAGATCCTCGTCGAAGCCGAGCACGACGGACTCGGCACCGGCGATCGAGCCGAACATGGGCATGACGAGGTCCGAGAGGCAGTCGCCGTCGCGGTTGAGGGCGGGGATCACGAGCGGGACGTCGGCCGCGCCGCTGATGAGGCCCGCGTACGTCGCGTCGATGAGCACGGGCTCGTAGGCGACGGAGGGGTGCCGACTGGCCGCCGCGTCGAGCTCCTCCTTGAGCATCCCCTCGTAGATGGGCGAGACCGTCCACTTCGGGCCCCCGTAGACCTTGGCACGCATCCTCCCGGCGCTGCGGAAGGCGTACTCGGCCACGGCGCGGCAGGTCGAGCGCGTCACGCGCTCGGTGCGGAACGCGACCTCGTCCGCCGCGCCCTCCGTCCCCTCGCGCCACTGCTCGGCGCCGTAGGCGTCCTCGATGGCCATGCGCACCACGGCGATGGGGAAGTGCACCCCGGCGAGCGGGGTCACCCCGGGGATGCGGCGTCCCGTGCGGATGATGACCTTGCCGTCGACCGCCTCGCGGAGGATGCGGTTCGGGGATCCCACGTCGTCCCTGCCCTCGGGGGTCGCGGTGGCCGCCTTCAGCCCGAGGCCCGACTCGCGCATGGACCGGGCGGCGACGTGGACGACCTCGTTGGCCGTCGCGCGACGGCGCTCGAGGGAGAGGTCGTGGCGGTCGAGCTCGAGCTCGAGGCCCACGACGTCGGGGGCCAGGACCCGTAGCGCCTGCTCGAGCAGCTCCTGGCCCGTCTCGTCGCCCTCGAGGACGGTGATCCGAAGCGCCATGCGGCTGTGAGGCTAGCCATCCCCAGGTAGCCTCCCGGCCCGTGAGCGCCGCGACGTGCAGCTGGTGCAGGACGGAGGTGGATGCCGACGACGGCTTTCGGGCCTACCAGCCCGCGGCCGGCCGGCGCGCGACGTTCTGCCGGCTCGAGCACGTCGTGCCCTGGCTGCTCCGGGGCGGCCAGTGGCGCCCCGGGCGCGTGGTGGCGCCGAACGAGGGCGGCCTGGGAAGGTGCGCGTGGTGCGCGCAGCCGGTCGCCCGGGGGACGGTCCTGGTCGTGCGCCACCGCGGCGAGCACCGGATCGCCGACGCGTTCTGCGGCGAGGACCACCTCCTCGAGTGGGCCAAGGCCGGGGGCCGCTGGCGCACCGTGATCTGAGCGCCCTCAGCGGGCGCCGAGAGGCCCGGCGCCCTCCTCCTGTGAGCACGGCGACGTGCCGCGGGCGCGGGGCGCGCCGGACGCGGGTGTCTACGCCGCGCTGCTCACGCCGCCGAGGCCGAGCTCGTCGGCCTGCTCGGCGAGCGCGGCGACGACGACCGCGACGTGCGCGTCGAAGTCGACCCCGAGCTCCTCCGCGCCCCGGCGGACGTCCTCGCGGTGCACGGCGGCGGCGAACGAAGGCTGCTTCAGCTTCTTCTTGACGGACTTCGCGCCGAGGCCGTGGATGCCCTCGGGGCGCACGACTGCGCAGGCGACGAGGAAGCCGGACAGCTCGTCGACGGCGTAGAGCGTGCGCTCGAGCGCGCTCTCGCGCGGGACGCCGAGGTACTCCGCGTGCGAGGCGATGGCCCGCACCATCTCCGGGGGCCCGTTGCGGGCCTCGAGCTCGACCATGATCGTGCGCGGGTGGCCGTGCGCCTCGTCGCCCATGTCCGGGAAGCGCTCGTAGTCGGCGTCGTGCAGGAGCCCGGTGACGCCCCAGAGCTCCTCGTCGTGACCCCCGCGGCGCGCGTAGGCCCGCATCGCGGCCTCCACGGCGAGGCAGTGGCGCCGCAGGGACTCCGAGGCGACCCAGTCCACGAGCAGGGACCAGGCCTCCTGACGCGAAATCCGTCGCGGCATGATCGCTACGGTAGCCGCGCCCCTCATGGAGAAGTTCGTCATCGAAGGCGGCGCCGCGCTGTCGGGCACGGTCGTGCCCGCCGGCAACAAGAACGGCGCCCTGCCCATCCTCGCCGCCTGCGTCCTCACCGAGGACGAGGTCGTGCTGCGCAACGTCCCGCGCATCACCGACGTCGAGACCATGGTCGCCATCCTCGAGGGGCTCGGGGTCCAGGCCACGTGGCTCGGCGAGAACGAGCTCGCGCTCGACGCGCGCGACGTCGGCCCCGACGCCGCCCTCGAGCGGCGTCTCGCCGCGCGCATCCGCGCCTCGTTCCTGCTCGCCGGGCCGCTGCTCGCGCGCAGCGGGCGCGCCGTGATGCCCGCCCCCGGGGGCGACGTGATCGGCCGCCGCCGGCTCGACCCCCACCTCGACGCCTTCCGCGCGCTCGGCGCCGTCGTGACCGCGGGGCGCGACGTCGAGCTGCGGGCACCGAGCGGCCTGCGCGCCTGCGACGTGTTCATGGACGAGCCCTCGGTCATGGGCACGGAGAACGTGCTGCTCGCCGCCGCCCGCACGCCGGGCACCACCGTCATCGGCAACGCCGCGTGCGAGCCCCACGTCCAGGACCTCGCGCGCATGCTGCAGAAGATGGGCGCCGACATCCAGGGCATCGGCTCGAACGTGCTCACCGTCGCGGGCCGCACCGACCTGCACGGCTGCGAGCACACGATCGGCCCCGACCACATCGAGATCGGCTCGTTCATGGCCCTGGCCGGGGTGACCGGCGGGGAGCTGCGCATCAAGGACGTCATCGCGGACGACCTGCGCATGATCCGGCTCGTGTTCGACCGCCTCGGCCTGCGCTCTGAGCTCGACGGGGACGACGTCCTCGTGCCCGGGGGCCAGCGGCTCGTGGTCGCCCGCGACGTGGGGGAGCACAAGATCAAGGTCCAGGACGGCCCGTGGCCGGCGTTCCCCGCGGACCTGACCTCCATCGCGGTCGCACTGGCCACCCAGTCGGCGGGCTCGGCGCTCATCCACGAGTGGATGTTCGAGAACCGGATGATCTTCACCGACAAGCTCGTGCTCATGGGCGCGGACATCACCCTGTGCGACCCCCACCGCGCGATCGTCACCGGGCCGAGCCGCCTGCGGGGCGAGCGGGTGGAGTCGCCGGACATCCGCGCGGGCATGGCCATGCTCATCGCCGCCCTGTGCGCGGAGGGCAGCTCGGAGATCGGCAACATCGGCCAGATCGACCGTGGCTACGAGCGCATCGACGAGCGCCTGCGCGAGCTCGGCGCCCGCATCGAGCGGGTGGCCACCGAGCCCCTCGCCGTCTGACCGGGCGCGTCGCCATGCTCCCCTAGGGTGCGGGGCGTGATCCTCCCGGTCCCCTCCGGCACCCGCGACGTCCTGCCCGACGAGATGCGCGAGCTGCGCGCGATCGTCGAGGCGATGCGCGAGGTGTTCGAGGGGGCGGGCTACGGCGAGGTGATGACCCCGGCCCTCGAGTACGAGGACGTGCTGGGCCGCGGGCTGTCCGGCGCGCGCCCGGCCTACCGGGTCGTCGACGACCACGGCGACGTGCTCGTGCTGCGCTCGGACATGACGGTGCCGATCGCCCGGGTGGCCGCCACCCGGTACGCCGCCTCGGCCCCGCCGCTGCGCTTCTGCTACGTCGCCCACGCCTACCGGCAGGTGCGCCCCCACCGGGGGATGCAGCGCGAGCACCTCCAGGCGGGCATCGAGCTCCTGGGCGCGCCCGCGCCCGAGGGCACGGCCGAGGCGCTCACAGTCCTCTGCGCCGCCCTGGACGCCAGCGGACTGCGCGACTACCGCATCGGGCTGGGGGACGCGAGCGTGTTCCCGCGCCTGCTGCGCGCCCTCGACGTGCCGGCCCCGGCGGGCGACCGGCTGCTGCGCGAGCTCAGCACCCACGACCTCGTGGGGCTCGAGCGCGAGCTCGCCGCCGTCGGGCTCGACGACGGCCAGGGCGAGGAGCTTCTGCGCATCGCCGGGCTGCGGGGGGGAGCCGAGGTGCTCGCCGTGGCCCCGGGGCCGCTCGCCGACGCGGTGGCCGACCTGCGCGCCCTGCTCGCGCTGCTCGAGCCGGGGGTGGCCGAGCGGGTCATCGTCGACCTCGGGCTCACGCGGGAGCTCGGGTATTACACGGGCGCCGTGTTCGAGGTGTACGACCCCGCGCTGGGCGCCCCGCTCGGCGGCGGGGGACGGTACGACGACCTCCTGGGGCGCTTCGGGCGCGAGCTGCCGGCGGTCGGGTTCGCCCTGGGCGTCGACCGCCTGCACCAGGCCCTGACCGGCGAGGAGGGGCGATGAGGCGCGAGCCCCTGCGGATCGCCGTGCCCCGCGGGGCGCTCTTCGCCGAGACCCTCGACCGGCTCGACGCGCTCGGGGTGGACACCGCCCAGGTGCGGGCGAACGACCGCCGGCTCCTCTTCGCCGAGGCCGGCATCGTGACCATGCGCCCCTCCGACGTGCCCACGTACGTGGAGGCCGGGGCGGCCGACGTCGGGATCACCGGCAAGGACGTGCTCGTCGAGCAGCGCGAGCGCCGGCTCTACGAGCTCGTCGACCTCGCCTACGGCCCCTGCCGGATGGTGCTGGCCACCGTCGCCGGCCCGGACCCCGCGGCGGAGGCCCTGCGACGCCTCGGCGTCGTGCGGGTGGCCACGAAGTACCCGCGGGTGGCCGCGGACTTCTTCCAGCGCACGGGCCGGCAGGCGGAGATCGTGGAGGTCAAGGGCTCCGTCGAGCTCGCCCCGCTCACCGGGCTCGTGGAGGCGATCGTGGACCTCACCGCGACGGGCACCACGCTCGTCGAGAACGGCCTCGTCGTGCGCGAGGAGCTCTTCCGCTCCACCGCGCGGCTCATCGCCAACCCCGTCGCGCACAAGCTGCGCGCTGCGGAGATCGACGCGCTCGTCGCCGGCCTGCGCCCGGCGGGGGTCTCCGTTGCGCGTTGAACGCGTCGAGCTCGGCGGGGACCCGGCGGGCGTCGCGGCGCGGATCCGCGCACTCGCGCCCCCGCCGGGATCGATCGCCGACCCCGTGCGGGAGATCGTCGAGGCCGTCCGGACCCAGGGCGACCGCGCGCTCCTCGAGTTCGTGGCCCGCTTCGACACGGGCGGCGCCGACCCGCCGCCGCTGCGCGTGGGTGCCGAGGCGATCGCCGCCGCCCGGCTGGATCCCGCGGTCCGGGCCGGGCTCGACGTCGCCACGACGAACGTCGCCCTCGTGGCCGACGCGGGGCTGCGGGGCGACACGGAGGTGGCCCTGCCCCAGGGTCACCGGATCGTGGTGCGCGAGGTCCCCGTCCGGCGGGCCGCCGTCTACGTCCCCGCGGGGCGGGCGCCCTATCCCTCCACGCTCGTCATGGGGGTCATCACCGCGCGGATCGCGGGCGTCGAGGAGGTCTGCGTCCTCACGCCGCCCCCCGTGCACCCCGTGATCCTCGGCGCCTGCGCCCACCTCGGGGTGCATGAGGTCTACGCCATGGGCGGCGCCCACGCGGTGGCCGCCGTCGCCTACGGCACGGAGAGCGTCGAGCGCGTCGACGTCGTCGTGGGGCCCGGCAACGTGTGGACCCAGGAGGCCAAGCGTGCCGTGTCGGGAGCGGTGGGCATCGACGGCTTCTACGGGCCGAGCGACGTGTGCGTGCTGGCCAGCGCGGGCGCCGACCCCGAGCTCGTCGCGCTCGACCTGCTCGCCCAGGCCGAGCACGGGACAGGCTCCGTCGTCGTGGCGGTGTCCGACGATCCCGGCCTGCTCGACGCCGTCGCCGCCCGCGCCGGCCGGGAGGAGGGGCTCGAGCCCGCCGCGCTCGTCGTCACCCGCGCCGCGTCGCCTGAGGAGGGCCTCGCCTTCGCGGAGGCCTTCGCCCCCGAGCACCTCGAGCTCGTCGGGGCCGAGGCCGAGCGCCTGGCCCGGCGCGTGCGCTGCGCGGGGTGCGTGTACGTGGGCGCGGCGGCGGCGACCGCCTTCGGCGACTACGTCGCCGGGTCGAACCACTGCCTGCCCACGGAGGGGTCGGCCCGCTTCGCCTCGGGCCTGGGGCCGCGGCACTTCCGCCGGCGGGTCAGCGAGGTGCGCGTGGACGGCGCGGCCCGGGCGCTCGCCGCCGCCGGGGCGCCGGTGGCCCGGGCCGAGGGCTTCGTCCTGCACGCCGCGTCGATGGAGGCCCGGGTGCGCGAGGAGCGCGTGCGGTGAGCCGCAGTGCCGAGCTGTCCCGCGCGACGGGCGAGACCGACGTCACGGTGCGCCTCGGGCTCGACGGGACCGGCGCCGGGGCTCGCTCCACGGGCGTCGGCTTCTTCGACCACATGCTCGACCTCCTGGCCCGCCACGGCGGGCTTGACCTCGAGGTCGCCGCGGCGGGGGACCTGCAGACGGGCGCGCACCACACCGTGGAGGACACGGGCATCGTCCTCGGCCGCGCCCTCGACGAGGCCCTGGGCGACCGGGCGGGGATCACCCGCTACGGCCACGTGGTCGTTCCCATGGACGAGGCGCGCGCCTCGTGCGCCCTCGACGTCTCCGGTCGGCCCCTGCTCGTCTTCGCCGGCCCCGTGCCGCCGGGGACGACGGGCGGCTTCGAGCACGAGCTCCTCGAGGAGTTCCTGCGGGCCGTGGCCAGCACCGCGCGGCTCACCGTCCACGTCACGGTGGAGGCGGGCACGAACCCGCACCACATGATCGAGGCGTGCTTCAAGGCGTTCGCGCGCGCCCTGCGGGCCGCGGTCGCGCTCGACCCGAGGGCGGCCGGGGTGCCCTCCACGAAGGGGACGCTGCGGTGATCGCCATCGTGGATTACGGCATGGGCAACCGGCGCTCGGTGGAGAAGGCCTTCGCGCGCGTGGGCGCGCAGGCGACGCTGACGAGCGACGAGGTCGCGCTGCGCTCGGCCACGGGCCTCGTGGTGCCCGGCGTCGGCGCGTTCCCGGAGGCGATGCGCCGGCTGCGCGCCCGCGGCCTCGACGCGATCGTGCGCACGCGGGCCGGGGAGGGCGTGCCGGTCATCGGGCTGTGCCTGGGCATGCAGCTGCTCTTCGAGCACTCGGCCGAGCACGAGGGCGGCGAGGGCATCGGGCTGCTGCCCGGCGCGGTGGTGCGCCTGGAGGCCGACGGCCTCAAGCTCCCGCACATCGGCTGGAACGAGGTGACCTGGCGGCGGCCCTCGCCGCTCGTCGCGGGCCTCGGAACCTCGGCCGCCTTCTACCACGTGCACTCGTTCGTGCCCGCGCCGGCCAGCGACGACGACGTGCTGGGCACGGGCGAGTACGGGGCGCCCTTCGTCTCCTTCATCGCCCGCGACCACGTGTTCGGCGCCCAGTGCCACCCCGAGAAGTCGTCGGCCGCCGGGCTGCGGGTGCTCGCGAACTTCGCGGCCCTGACGTGATCCTCCTGCCGGCGGTGGACATCCTCGAGGGCCGCGCGGTGCGGCTCGTGCGGGGCGACTTCGACCAGCGCACGGTCTACGAGGACGACCCGCTCGCCGCCGCGCGCGCCTGGACGGGGGCCGGCGCGCGCTGGCTGCACGTCGTCGACCTCGACGGCGCCCGCTCGGGCTCCCCGCAGAACCTGCGCCACCTCGAGCGCATCGCCGGGCTCGGCCTGCCCGTGCAGTACGGCGGGGGGCTGCGGGAAGCGTCGTCGGTGCGCGACGCGCTGACCGCGGGCGCCGAGAGGGTCGTCCTCGGCACCGCCGCCTACACCGACCTCGACTTCCTCGACGACGTCCTCGCCGAGCACGGCGAGCGCGCGGTCATCGCCGTCGACACCCGGGGCGGCCGCGTGGCCACCGCGGGGTGGACGCAGACCACCGAGCTTCCCGCCGACGCGGTCATCGCCAGCCTGCAGGCCCGCGGCGCCCGGCGCTTCGCCTACACGAACGTCGACCGCGACGGGCGGCTCGAGGGCCTCGACGCCGAGGAGGTGCGGCGCGTGGCGACCGCCGTGCGCGGCCAGTTCCTCTACTCGGGGGGCATCGGGAGCCTCGACGACCTGCGTGCCCTCGTGGCCCTGCGGCAGGTCAACCTCGCGGGGGTCATCGTGGGCAAGGCCCTCTACGAGGGGCGCTTCACCGTCGCCGAGGCCCAGGCCGTGCTCGACGGGGACGGGTGAGGGGGGCCGCCGGCCGTGCACCTCAAGCGCGTCATCCCCTGCCTCGACGTGACCGCGGGGCGGGTCGTGAAGGGCACGAACTTCGTCGATCTGCGCGACGCGGGCGACCCCGTGGAGCTCGCCGCCCGCTACGACGCCGAGGGCGCGGACGAGCTCGTTTTCCTCGACATCACCGCGACCTCGGACAAGCGGTCGACGATGGTCGACCTGGCCCGCCGGACCGCCGACGACGTCTTCATCCCGTTCACCATCGGCGGCGGGATCCGCTCCGTCGCCGACGCCCAGGCCGTGCTCGACGCCGGAGCGGACAAGGTGTCCGTGAACTCCGCCGCCGTCGCCCGGCCGGAGCTGATCGACGAGCTCGCCGATGTCCTCGGCTCCCAGTGCGTCGTCCTCGCCATCGACGCCCGCGCGACGCCGACCCGCCCGGGCGGCTGGGAGGTCGTGGTGGCCGGGGGCCGCACCCCGACCGGGCGCGACGCGCTGGCCTGGGCGCGCGAGGGCGTGGAGCGCGGGGCGGGGGAGATCCTGCTCACGAGCATGGACCGCGACGGCACGGAGGCGGGCTACGACCTCGCCCTCACCGGCGCCGTGGCCGCCGAGGTCGCGGTGCCCGTCATCGCGTCGGGCGGCGCGGGGCGCCTCGAGCACCTCGCCGACGCGCTGCGTGCCGGGGCCGACGCGGTGCTGGCGGCCTCCATCTTCCACTACGGTCAGCACCGGATCGCCGAGGCGAAGGCGCACCTCGCGGCGGTTGGCATCGCCGTGCGCGCCTAGGTCTAGGCGCCGACGGCTCAGCGACCCCGAGACCGCGCGCGCCGCACGTGGGTGTGGCAGTGCGCGTGGCGCACCACGATGGTCCGGCGGCGCACCCGGTAGCGGTGCTCGTGGGGATGGCAGCGTGGCGGGCGCCGGCCGCCGCGCGCGTGGCGATGGCCGTGCGG
>JALYMR010000072.1 GCA_030773615.1 Actinomycetota bacterium | reverse complement strand
TGCTCCTCACCCAGACCATCGAGCAGGAGCAGGCCATCGAGGCCGTCGACTGGAACACGATCGGCCTCCTCGCCGGGATGATGCTCATCGTCCGCCTCACGGAGACGACCGGCGTCTACACCTTCGTGGCGATCCGGGCGGGCCAGCTCTCACGGGGGCGCCCCGCCGTCCTCGTCCTGGCCCTCGCGGGCGCCACCGCGCTGCTCAGCGCGTTCCTGGACAACCTCACCACGGTCCTGCTCGTCGTGCCGATCACGTTCCTGCTCGCCGACAGCCTGGACATCGACCCGATCCCGCTCGTGCTCATCGAGATCATCGCCTCGAACATCGGGGGCACGGCGACCCTCATCGGCGACCCGCCGAACATCATCATCGCCGGGGCGACGGACCTCTCGTTCCTCGACTTCCTCGTGAACCTGGGGCCGATCTCGCTCGTCACCTGGGCGGTGGTCACCGCGGTGCTGTACCTCGCCTTCCGGCGCCGCCTGCGCATCGCCCCCGACCGGCGGACGGCGATCATGCGCCTGGACGCGCGGCGGGCGATCGAGGACCCCGACGAGCTGCGGCGGGGGCTGCCCGTGCTCGTGCTCACCATCCTCGCCTTCTTCGTGCACCGGCCGCTCGGGCTCGAGCCGGCGACCGTCGCCCTCTCGGGCGCGGCGATCATGCTCCTGCTCACCCGGCAGTCCGTCGAGCGGTCCCTGGCCGGGATCGAGTGGCCCACGCTCTTCTTCTTCATCGGGCTGTTCGTCATGGTCGGCGCGCTCGAGGAGCGCGGCGCGATCGAGCGGGTGGCGGAGGGCATCGCCTCGGTGACGGGCGGGGACCGCACCGCGGAGCTGCTCGGCATCACCTGGGTGTCCGCGCTCGCCTCCGGGGTGGTCGACAACATCCCGTTCACCGCGGCGATGGTGCCCGTGGTGGAGGAGCTCCAGGGCGGCGAGGGCGACGACGCCTACTGGTGGGCGCTGGCGCTCGGCGCGTGCTTCGGCGGCAACCTCACCCTGATCGCCGCCGCCGCCAACGTCGCGGCCGCGGGCATGGCCCAGCGCAACGGGCGCCCGATCGGCTTCGTCGAGTTCCTCCGCGTGGGCGCGCCCGCCACACTGCTGTCCATGGTCCTGGCCACCCTGTACCTCGCGGTGCGGTACCTCTGAGGTCCCCGTGAGCCCGCGCTCGGTCGTCGACCTCGTCCTGCGCGACGCGCCCGTGCTGCCCGCGACCACCGCCGTCGAGGACGCCGTCCGCGTGCTGCTCGACGGCGACCTGCCCGCGCTGCCCGTGACGGAGGAGGACGGGCGCTACCTGGGCATCTTCGGCGAGCGCGAGTTCATCCAGGCCGTCTTCCCGGGCTACCTGCAGAACCTGGGCTACGTCGGGTTCGTGCCCCAGTCGCTCGAGGAGGTGCTGGAGAAGCGGCGTGGGTGCGCGCGAGAGCCCATCCGCGACCACCTGCTCACGGAGCACGTCGATGTCCCCGTCGACTGCGCCGACATCCAGGTCGCCGAGACCTTCATCCACCACCGCGTCCTCGTCGTGCCGGTGACCGACGCCGGGCGCGTGGTCGGGGTCATCACCCGGCGCGCGTTCTTCACCGCGCTGGCCGAGCGCTTCCTCTCGAGCTAGGCGGCGCTACCGGCGCCCCACGAGGGCCCAGGCCGCAGGCAGCAGGCCGGCGGCGAGGAGCGCCTTGAGGATCCCGCCGGGGATGAAGGGCACGAGGCCGGCGTCGAGCGCGTCCACGAGGGAGAGATCGGCAGCCACCGCGAGCCAGGGCACGCCGAGGGCGAAGATGATCGCGTGGCCGACGGCGAAGGTCGGCAGCGCGGTGCGGGGGGAGCGATCGGCGCGGCGCTCGGCCAGCGCGCCCACGACGTAACCGGCCAGGATGAAGCCGAGCAGGTAGCCGCCGGTCGCGCCCGCGATGACGTCGGGCCCCGACTTGCCGTCGCTGTAGAACGGTAGGAAGAGCCCGAGGGCGACGTAGAGCGCCTGGCCGGCCGCGCCGCGCCGGGCGCCGAGGGCGGCCGCGGTGAGCATGACGGCGAAGGTCTGGCCCGTCACGGGCACGGGGGAGCCGGGGACGGGGATGGAGATCCGGGCGCAGGCGGCCGTGAGCAGCGCCGCCGCGAGCACGAGCACGGCGTCGCGCGCGAGGGTGCGCGGCACGAGGTCGGCGAGGACGATCGGGGCACGGGGGGCGAAGGTGGTGGCGGGCACGGGTCTCCAGGTTCGGGGTCGCTCAAGAGAGGTACCGGACGGGCCCGACGGCGTTTCCGCGCCGGGCCGGAGGCCCCCCGAACGGGGGAGGCGAGGGCGACCGGAGGGGGGAGTACCGTGGGCGTCGGATGCCGGCGTTCCGCCTCGACAGCGCCTGGGCCCCGACGGCCGACCAGCCCCGGGCCATCCGGGAGATCGCCGCCGCGGTGAGCGACGGCGACCGCTACACGACCCTGCTCGGGGCCACGGGGACGGGCAAGACGATGACGATGGCGGGGGTCATCCAGGAGCTCCAGCGGCCCACGCTGGTCATGGCCCACAACAAGACGCTCGCCGCGCAGCTGTGCAACGAGTTCCGGACCTTCTTCCCGGACAACGCGGTCGAGTACTTCGTCTCCTACTACGACTACTACCAGCCCGAGGCGTACGTCCCGAGCCGCGACCTCTACATCGAGAAG
>JALYMR010000071.1 GCA_030773615.1 Actinomycetota bacterium | reverse complement strand
CTTCGCGGGCACCCGGGGTCTCCCCTGTCGGTGGCGGCAGCCGCTCCGCCATCGTCTACGACTAACACGCCCGGTGCGAAGATACGCGCGTGTACGTCTCGGGCGAGACGGCTGAGCCTCAGGCGCGATGTGAGCCGCACCTTGCCCGGCGAACCCGCCTCTCGCGGGGTCCGCTACGGGGTCCGAGCCCTTGACCATCCGCGCCCTTCAAGACGAGACCCCAGCAGATTGCTGGGCTTTCGGGAGTGCCGGAGGAGGGACTCGAACCCCCGACACGCGGATTATGATTCCGCTGCTCTAACCGACTGAGCTACTCCGGCGGGGGGGTCGGGATTGTACGCGTCCGCTCGTCCGGGCTTGTCCCCCGGTCCGCAGGGCGCTACTCGCGGCGACGGCGCCCGCCCTCAGCGCCCGGCCGGCCGGCACTTGGGCGCCAGCACGACGCAGGCCCCGGCCAGGAACAGCAGCGCCATCGCACCGATGATCAGCCAGTCGATCCAGATGTCCCGTGAGAAGCTCTCGCCGTACTGGGCGAGCAGCGGGGAGCCGAGGGGGGAGGCGCCTGCGCCCAGGACGCGGTCGACCTCGAGCGCGCGGCCCAGGCCCTCGAAGGCCCAGCGGTCGGACATGCCGTAGCTCAGGACCTGACCGGCGGTCGCCATGACGGGCACGGGGAGGATCGCCCCCGAGAAGAGGACCTGGGGGAAGCAGAGCATCGGCAGCGCGATCGTCGCCTGGACGGGGTCGGAGACGGCCGCCGAGGCGAGCAGCCCGAGCGCGACGGCCCCCGCCGCGCTGAGCAGCAGCGTGACCGCGAGGGCGGCGTAGACGTCGAGGGCCGGCAGGGGGAGGCGGTCGAGCAGGCGCAGCACGCCGAGCATGAGCACCGAGACCGCGGCCAGGAGGGGCAGCAGCACGCCACCTTCGACAGCACGTAGGGCACGACCCGCAGGTTCACGAGCCGCTCGCGCCGCACGATCGGAAGCTCGGTCGCGATCTGCAGCAGGCCGTAGGTCAGGCCGAAGAAGAAGCCGCCGAAGGCGATCCAGAAGAGGATCATGATCGCCGCGCTCGGGTCCGGGCTGTCCATCTTGAAGGCGCCCGGCCGGAACAGGATCACGAACATGAGCACGATCACCGCGGGGGAGCCGGCGAGGATCGCGAGGGTGAGCTTGTTGCGCGCGAGGATGTCGACGTTGCGCCGGGTGAGGATCGCCCACTGGCGAACGGGGCCGATCGAGGCCGCTCGGCGCACGTGGACGGGCACCGCGTCGGCGTCCGCGTCGCGGGGCGGCATGCGCCCGTCCACGGAGCGGAAGCGCTCGCCCCACACCGCGGGGGTCGCCTCCTGCGCCAGACGCTCGTAGACCTCGTCGAACCCCGCCACGCCGAAGTACTCGAGCGCCTCCTCCGGCGGGCCGGCGAAGGCGAGGTGCCCGTCGCGGGCGAGGAAGACGACGCGGTCGCAGATCCCGACGTCCTGGACGGTGTGCGTGGTGACGACGATCGTGCGGCCCGAGTCGGCGAGCCTGCGCAGGAGCCGCATGAACTCGGCCCCGGTCGCGGGGTCGAGACCGGACGTCGGCTCGTCCAGGAAGAACACCCGCGGGTCGGTCAGCAACTCGACCGCGATGCTCGCGCGCTTGCGCTGCCCGCCCGACAGCGATCCCACCGGCACGTCCGCGCGCTCCCCGAGGTCGAGCGCGTCCATCGCGTCACCCACCGCGCGCTCGATTTCCTCCTCGGACGTCCCGGCGGGCAGCCGCAGCCTGGCCGCGTAGCGCAGGGTGGCTCGCAGCGGCAGCTCGCGGTGGATGATGTCGTCCTGCGGGACATAGCCGAGCGAGGACCGGAAGGCGTCGAGGTTGCCGTAGTAGTCCACTCCGTCGTAGAGCACGGTCCCCTCGTCCGCGGCGCGGACGCCGGCGAGCGCGTCGAGCAGGGTCGACTTGCCCGCACCGCTTCCACCGACGATCGCCACGAGTTCGCCGGGGTCGACGGTGAGGGTGACGTCGTGGAGAACCTGCCGCCCCCCGCGCACTCGCCGGCTCAGGCCGCGCGCCTCGACGCGGATGCCGTATCGCTCGCGCGTCGAGGACGTGGCCTGCGGGGGCGGCGCGGCTTTCAGCGCGACGGCGAGCGCCGGGTTGCGAGCGCAGCGCCCGAAGCTGCGCCGCGTCGAGGGCCCACAGCGCCACGTCCGTCTCGGCGCGTTCGGTGGCGGCGTAGTCCGCCTCCTCGCGCAAGACCGCGTCCCCGCAGGCGTCGCCCGGTCCGAGCCGCTGCCCCTCGCCGTCGCCGGCGGCGCGCAGGCGGCGGACCCTCCCGGTGGCGATCACCCAGAAGGTCTCGGCGGGCTCCCCCTGTCGGCAGAGCTCGGCGCCGGCGGGCAGCGTCGCGGGCGCAGGAGCACGGCCAGCGCGCTGAGGAGGTCCCACAAAAGCCCCCGCAGCGTCGGGACCCCGCGCAGCAACCGCACGCGGTGTCCGAGCTCGTGCCAGTCCCGCTCGAGCTCCGCCCCGGGGAGGACGGGGCCGAGGCGCTGGGGTGCATGGAGTCCTCGGTCATTGTCCCGGGTCGACCTCGAGCGACCCTAAGCCGAGCCGGGCGAGGGCGCAAGCACGGACGACCGCGCGTGGCCTCAGCGGCGTGCGCTCCCGGCAGCGAGTCCGCGTCGCACCCGACGGTCACCGAGCAGCGCCCCCGGGGGGCCGAGGGTGACGACGACGAGGGCGGGGAACCACCAGCCCCACCAGCCCTCGCCGGCCCCCCGCGCGCACAGGTACAGCTGGAAGAGGTAGCCGACCCCGTGCACCGGGCCGAGGACGTTCACGACGCCCTCGGCGTCGGTGATCGCGGCGACGACGAGCGGCACAAGCAGGAGGAAGTCGAGGAGGGCGACGACGCGCAGGCGGTTGAGCTGCTGGATGACCTCGGTCTGCATGGCCCCTGTTCTACGCGACCCGGCGCCGCACGGGGCGCCCACCGTGACCACCCGCACGCACGGGTAGGCTCCGGCGCCCCCATGACCGACCCCGCCGACCTCCAGCGCGCCGTGCGGACCGTCGTCGAGCGCTGCCTCGCGCTGCGCGCCGGCGAGCACGCGCTCGTCGTCGCCGACCCCGATCGCCTCGACGTCGGCTACGCGCTCCTCGACGCCGCGCGGGAGGCCGGGGCAGACGCCGTCCTCACCGTGCTGCCGCCCAACCCCGCCCGGGGCACGGAGCCGCCGCCGCCCGTCGCCGCCGCCTTCGCGGCCTGCGACGCCTACCTCGCGCCCTGCCTGCCGAGCCTGTCGCACACCGTCGCCCGCAAGCGCGCGACGGACAACGGAGCCCGCGGCGCGACGCTGCCGGGCGTCACCGGCGACCTCCTCGCCCGCCTCATGAGCGTCGACTTCGACGCGATGGCCCGGCGCTGCCGCGCCGTCGCCAACCTGCTCACCCAGGCCGACGAGGCCCACCTCACCTGCCCGCGAGGCACGGACCTGCGCCTGGACCTCACCGGCCGCACCGCGATCGCCGACGACGGCGACCTGACCGCCCGCGCCGCGTTCGGCAACCTGCCCTGCGGCGAGGGCTTCATCGCCCCGCTCGCGGGCGAGGGCGTCATCAAGGCCTCCTCGCTGCCCTTCACGGGCATCAGCGACCCGCCGGTCACCCTGACCGTCGAGGACGGCAACCTGGCGGACGCCACCGGAGGGGCCGACGATGCGGCCGACCAGTACCTCCGGGCGCTCGACGCCCATGGCACCCTCGGGCGCAACCTGGCCGAGCTCGGGGTGGGCACGAACGACCGCGCCACGCTGACCGGCAACGTGCTCGAGGACGAGAAGATCCTGGGCACGGCGCACATCGCCTTCGGCGCCAGCGCGGCGATCGGGGGGACGGTGGCGGTGCCCGTCCACCTCGACGTCGTCGTGCTCGACGCCACCCTCACCGTCGGTGGCACGACCGTCGTCGACGCGGGCCGCTTCGCCCTCTGACCCCTACCCTCGAACAATGGCCCACGCCCGACGCAAGCGGCGCACGACGAAGCACCGCGGCAACGCCGCGGGGGTGGTCGAGACCCGCGGGCGCACGGGCAAGTCGGCGGCGTCCCAGCCCCAGGGGCGCAAGGTCGGCGCCCGCGCCGCGCGCGGCGACAGGTTCGAGAAGCCGCCGACCTGGGGCAGCGCTGTCAACCGCGCCGCGATCGCCGCGATCTTCTTCGGGGTCGTCGCCTACTTCCTGCTCGACCGCACGGTGCCGCAGGCCGCGGTCCTCGCCGCGTTCATGGTGCTGATCTACATCCCGCTGGGTTACTACTCCGACCTCTTCATCTACCGGCGGCGCATGCGCAAGCGGGCCGGGGGAGGCGCGGGGTAGGGGTGGACGTCCGCGCGTTCACGGTCGGGCCGCTGCAGGAGAACGCCTACCTCGTGCGCGCCGACGCGACCGCCGCCCGCGCGCTGCTCGTCGACCCCGGCGATGAGGCGGAGCGCCTGCTGCGCGCCGTCGACGCCCTCGGCGTGACCCTCGAGGCCATCCTGCTCACCCACACCCACTTCGACCACGTCGGCGCCGTCGCGCCCGTCGCCCGGGCCACCGGCGCGCGCGTGTGGTGCCCGGCGCTCGAGGCCGAGGTCCTCGCCGACCTCAACTCCTACCTGTGGCCCGGGTTCGGCCCCTTCGAGTCCTACGACGCCGACGAGACGGTCGGGGGAGGGGAGACGCTCGAGCTCGCCGGCCTGGCCCTCGACGTCGTCTTCACCCCGGGGCACTCGCCCGGCCACGTGACCTACGCGGTACGCGACGCCGAGGCCATCCTCTCCGGCGACGTGCTCTTCCGCGGCTCCGTCGGGCGCACGGACCTGCCCGGCGGCGACGGCCCCACCCTCCTGCGCTCGCTGGCCACCCTCACGGAGCGCTTCGCGCCCGAGACCACGGTGCTCTGCGGCCACGGGCCGATCACCACGATCGGGGCCGAGCAGGCGAGCAACCCGTACCTGACCGCGCTCGCCCGCTAGGACCCGTCGTGGCCCAGGCGATCAAGGCCCCCCGGGGCACCTACGACGTGCTGCCCGACGAGGCGCGGGCGCGCGAACCGCTCGAGCGGGTGGGCCGCCGGATCCTCGAGGGGGCGGGCTACCGGCGCATCGAGACGCCCGCCTTCGAGCACACGGAGCTCTTCGCCCGCGGGGTGGGGGCGAGCACGGACATCGTGCAGAAGGAGATGTACTCCTTCGACGAGGACGCGCTGACCCTGCGCCCCGAGGGCACCGCGCCGATCTGCCGCGCGTACCTCGAGCACGGGATGCAGAAGCTGCCCCAGCCCGTGAAGCTCTGGTACCTCAGCGCCTTCTTCCGCCACGAGCGCCCGCAGGCCGGGCGCTTCCGGCAGTTCTGGCAGCTCGGCGCGGAGGTCATCGGCGCCGACGATCCCGCCGTCGACGCCGAGCTCATCCTCCTGCTGGCCACGATCCTGCTCGAGCTCGAGGTGGCCGGCACGCGGCTTCGCCTGGCGAGCCTCGGCACCCCCGAGACCCGCGCGGCCTACCGGGAGGAGCTCCAGGCGCACCTGTGCGCGCACGCCGACCGCCTCAGCGCGGAGGTGCGCGACCGCATCGACCTCAACCCCCTGCGCGCCTTCGACGCGGACGACCCCGGCACCCGCGAGGTCATGCGCACCGCTCCGCGCCTGCTCGACCGCCTCAGCGGCGAGGACGCGGAGCACTTCGCCGAGGTGCGCGCCCTGCTCGACGAGGCGGGCGTGCCCTACGAGCTCGACCCGACGCTCGTCCGCGGCCTCGACTACTACACGCGCACGGTGTTCGAGTTCACCTCGGATGCCCTCGGCGCGCAGAGCGGCGTCGGGGGCGGCGGGCGCTACGACGGGCTCGTGGCCCAGCTCGGCGGGCCGGCCACGCCGGGCTGCGGCTGGGCGGCCGGGATCGAGCGCATCCGCCTGGCCGCCGGCGCCCAGCCCGTCGCCGCCCCGCCGGTCGACCTCTACGTCGCGGTCGCCGAGGCCGGCGCGCGGGGGCCGGCCTTCGCGCTGGCCACGGAGGCCCGCCGGGCGCGCCTGCAGGCCCAGCTCGAGCTCGCGGGGCGCTCCGTGAAGGGCCAGCTCAAGCAGGCCGACCGCCTGGGCGCCCGGTACGTTGCCCTCGTGGCCGACGGGGGCGCGACCCAGCTCAAGGACATGGAGGCGGGCACGCAGGAGGAGCTGCCCGCCCGCGAGGTCGTCTCGCACGTCCTGCGCGAGCGGGGCGTGCGGTGAAGCAGCCCCCGCGCGCGAACGCCTATCGCGACGCGTGGTGCGGCGACCTCGACGCGGGGGCCGTCGACCGCGTCGTGCGCGTCGCCGGCTGGGTGCACCGCCGCCGCGACCACGGGGGCCTGATCTTCATCGACCTGCGCGACCGCTCGGGGATCGTTCAGCTCGTCTTCCACCCCGATCTCTCCGGCGCGGCCTTCGGCGCGGCGGAGCGCCTGCGCGCCGAGCACGTGGTCAGCGTCGCCGGCGAGGTCGTCCGCCGCGAGGAGGGCAACGTCAACCCAGCCCTGGCCACGGGGGAGATCGAGGTCCACGCCCGCGCGATGGACGTGCTCGCCGAGGCGGACACGCCGCCGTTCCCCATCGACGACGAGACCCCCGTCGACGAGGTCCTGCGCCTGCGCCACCGCACGCTCGACCTGCGCCGCGAGCGCATGCGCGAGGCGCTGCTCCTGCGCCACGAGGTCATCCGCACCATGCGCGAGGGGCTCGTCGCCCACGACTTCGTCGAGGTCGAGACGCCGATCCTCACCCGCTCCACCCCCGAGGGCGCGCGCGACTTCCTCGTGCCCAACCGGCGCGAGCCGGGCACCTGGTACGCGCTGCCCCAGTCGCCCCAGCTCTTCAAGCAGCTGCTCATGGTCGGCGGGTACGAGCGCTACTTCCAGATCGCGCGCTGCTTCCGCGACGAGGACACGCGCGCCGACCGGCAGGCCGAGTTCACCCAGCTCGACCTCGAGATGTCCTTCGTGGGCGAGGACGACGTGCTCGAGGTCATGGAGCGCCTCATGGAGCCCGTCTTCGCCCTGGGCGACCTCGGGCTGCCCGCGCCGCCCTGGCCGCGGATGCCCTACGCCGAGGCGATGGCCCGCTTCGGCTCGGACCGCCCGGACCGGCGCTTCGGCCTGGAGATCGTCGACCTCTCGGCTGAGCTCTCCGGCTCGCAGTTCAAGGTCTTCCAGTCCGTCCTCGACTCGGGCGGCGTCGTGCGGGCCATCAACGCCGGGCAGCGCTCCTCGTCGCGCGGCGAGCTCGACGGCCTCAACGAGGTCGTCCAGCGCCACGGGGGCAAGGCGGTGGCCTGGGCGTTCGTGGAGGATTCAGGCGGCTGGCGCTCGCCCATTGCGAAGTTCCTGGGGGAGGAGCGCATCGCGGCGGCGAGCGCGAAGCTCGGGGCGAGCCCCGGTGACCTGCTGCTCTTCGTGGCCGACGCCGAGCCCGTCGCCGCCGCCGCCCTGGGCGGGCTGCGCCTCGAGCTCGGCGAGCGCTTCGGGCTCGTGGAGCCCGGCCGCCACGACGTGCTGTGGGTCGTCGACTTCCCCATGTTCGACTGGAACGCCGACGAGGGGCGCTGGGACGCGCTGCACCATCCCTTCACCGCGCCCACCGGCGACCTCGCGGACCCGGGCGCGCTGCGCTCGCGCGCCTACGACCTTGTGGTGGACGGCCAGGAGCTCGGCGGCGGCTCCATCCGCATCCACGACCTCGAGACCCAGCGCGCGGTGTTCGGGCTCATCGGGCTCGAGGAGGAGGAGGCGCAGCGGCGCTTCGGCTTCCTGCTCGAGGCGCTGCGCTTCGGCGCGCCCCCGCACGGCGGGATCGCCCTGGGCATCGACCGGATCATCGCCCTGCTTGCCCGGCGCGACTCCATCCGCGACGTCATCGCCTTCCCCAAGACCGCGAGCGGGACGGATCCGCTCACGGGCGCGCCGGCGCCGGTCGACGAGCGCCAGCTGCGCGAGCTCGGCCTGCGCATGCGCTAGCGCTCTCTGCTGCCCACGACTTCGTGGGACCTTCAGCGCTTCGTGGCGGAGCTGTTTGAGCCAGACGCAAGCGGCGTGACCGACGAGCAGCTGCCACAAAGCTCATCCAGCTGCCCTACAACTCGCCGCGCCGACGGTTAGGGGAAGCGGTCGCCGGTCGGTGGGGCGGGCGGCGGGGGGCTCGCCTCGTCGCGCCCGTGTTCGAGGGCTTCGGCGAGCGTGTGGAGCGTGGTGAGGGCTTCCTGTTGGCGCTCGGGCGGCCAGTCGGCGAGGACGGCCTCGAAGTGGGTGCCAAGTGTGTGGACGAAGAGCTGCACGACGTCTTGGCCGTCGGGGCTCAACTCGACGAGCTTGACGCGGCCGTCGGTCTCGGCGGCGCGGCGCTGCAGGAGTCCGCGGCTGGCCGCGCGCTCGACCAGATGGCTGATGTTCGAGCGGTTGGAGCGCAAGAAGGCGGCGATGTCCCCGACCGGTGCCGGGCGTTGTGCAGCGCATAGGAGTTGGGCCTGCTGGGCGGTCAGCCCGACCTCTCGGCTCGCCTCGGTGTAGGCGTCGTCGACGGCCATCATCAGCCGCACGAGTCCGCGCGAGATGTGCTCCGGACCGCCCGACGGCGGGTCGCTCATGCGTGCAGCCTAGCGCGAGCACTTGACGCCCTCACGTAACTCGGTGCTACAGTCACCGAAACGCGTGATCTAGTCACGCATGGCGAAGGGGATTCTTCGATGAGCACGATGGAGCACCCGGGGCGCGCCTCGGGCTTGGACGTGGGTTCCGCGGTCAGCGACACGAAGCGCAGCCGCGCCGTGGCGGTGGCCAGCGCGCTGCTCGCCGCGCTGGCCGTGTGGTTCGTCGCCGAAGTCGCCTTCGGGCTCGATCTGCGCCGGCCGGCCGGGAGTGTCGGCCAGGCCACCGAGGACATCGACGCCGTGCACGTCGCGTTCGCGGCCGCCGTCGGCTCGCTTGCCGGCTGGGCGCTGCTCGCGATCCTCGAGCGCTTCACGTCGCGGGCGCGGCGCGCGTGGACGGCGATCGCGGTGGTCGCGCTGCTCGTGTCACTCGGCGGACCGCTCAGCGGCAGCGGCATCAGCACCGCCAATCGAGCGGTCCTGGTGCTCATGCACGTGCTGGTCGCCGCCGTGGTGATCCCCGCGCTCGGTCGCACCGCTCGCAGCGGGAGGGCGTCGTGACGTCGACGAGCGCCCTCCATGCGCCCCAGCCCGGCGCGGTGCGCGTGCTGGGCATCGCCGGCAGTCTGCGCGCGCACTCGGTCAACCGGCAGCTGTTGCACGCTGCCGCCGATGCGCCCCCGGCCGGTGTGGAAGTGATCGTCTGGGCCGGCCTGCGCGATGTGCCCCCGTTCGACGAGGACGACGAGCACAGCCCGGGGCAGGCCGTGCGTGAGCTGCGCACGGCGATCGCGGCCGCCGACGCGCTGCTCGTCGTCACCCCGGAGTACAGCGGCTCGCTGCCCGGACAGCTCAAGAACGCGCTCGACTGGGCCTCCCGCCCGCGCACCGACAGCGTCTTGCGCGACACGCCCACCGCGGTCTTCGGGGCAAGCCCGTCGCCGTCCGGGGCACGGAGCGCGCAGGCCGACGCGCGGCGCGTGCTTGCCCGCGCCGGCGCGCGCGTGCTCGACCGCGAACTGGCCGTGCCCGGCGCCCACCAGCGGCTCGGCCGCTTCATCCAGCCAGCGCGCTGGAGCTCCTCGAGCGCCGGGCGCACGATCATGGTGGCGGCGCTTCAACGAGCTCCTGCGGGGCACGGGCGACGCCGGCGCCTGGCACGAGACCTACCGCGTGCGCGCCGGGGAGTACGAGACGATCTACGCCGACAAGCCGCGCGTGGGGCTGGCCCGTGCGGCGGAGCACGTGCCCGTCGGGTCGACGAGCAC
>JALYMR010000070.1 GCA_030773615.1 Actinomycetota bacterium | reverse complement strand
CGGGCCTGTGGATGGACCCGGGGCCGCTCGGCACCCTCGGCGTCGGCGTGCCCTTCGTCATGGCGGCGAAGAGCGCCCGCCCGGACCTCGACGTCGTGGCCCTGTTCGGCGACGGCGCCTTCAGCCTCACGGGCTGGGACTTCGAGACCTGCGTGCGCTTCGACCTGCCCTTCGTCGGCATCGTCGGCAACAACTCGTACATGAACCAGATCCGCTACGGCCAGGCCCAGAAGTACGGCTGGGACCGCGGCGACATCGGCAACAAGCTCGGTGACGTGCGCTACGACGAGTTCGCGAAGATGCTCGGCGGCTACGGCGAGGAGGTGCGCGAGCCCTCGCAGCTGCGCGGCGCCTTCGAGCGGGCGCGCGAGTCGGGCAAGCCCTCGTTGATCAACGTCTGGATCGACCCGGACGCGTTCGCGCCGGGCACCATGAACCAGACGATGTACAAGTAGGGGAGGAGAGCGGATGAGCAAGGCCCTCGAGGGCGTCCGGGTCGTTGACATGACGCACGTGCAGGCCGGCCCGGTCTGCACGCAGCTCATGGCGTGGATGGGCGCCGACGTCATCAAGATCGAGCAGCCTGGCCGCGGGGACGTCACCCGCAGCCAGCTGCGCGACAAGCCGGGCGTCGACAGCCTGTACTTCACGATGCTCAACTCGAACAAGCGCAGCCTGACCCTCAACATGAAGTCCGACGAGGGCAAGGGCGTGTTCGACCAGCTCGTGCGCCAGTCGGATGTCATCGTGGAGAACTTCGGCCCCGGCGTGATGGACCGGCTGGGCTACACCTGGGAGCGCATCCAGGAGATCAACCCGCGGGTCATCTACGCCTCGCTGAAGGGCTTCGGCCCGGGCGCGCTGCAGAACGCGAAGGCCTACGAGAACATCGCGCAGGCCACGGGCGGCGCGATGAGCACGACGGGCTTCGAGGACGGGGACCCGGTGGTCACCGGGGCCCAGATCGGGGACTCGGGCAACGCCGTGCACCTCTTCGGGGCGATCGTGAGCGCCCTGTACCAGCGGACGAACACGGGCCGCGGGCAGCGGGTGCAGATCGCGATGCGCTCGGGGATCCTGAACCTCTGCCGCGTGAAGATGCGCGACCAGCAGCGCCTGGACAACGCGGGGCCACTCCCGGAGTACCCCAACGAGAAGTGGGGCGACTTCGTGCCCCGGTCGGGCAACGCGTCGGGTGGCGGGCAGCCCGGCTGGGCCGTGCGCTGCAAGCCGACGACGGAGTGGGGGGCGAACGCCTACCTGTACGTCGTAATCCAGCCCCCGGTCTGGGAGCCGCTCCTGCGGAAGATCGGGCGCGAGGACCTCCTGGGCAACCCGGACTACGACACGCCCGAGGCGCGCCTGCCCCGCCTGAAGGAGATCTTCGCGATGATCGAGGAGTGGACGCTCACGAAGACGAAGTGGGAGGCCTTCGGTGAGCTCAACTCCATCAACGTCCCCTGCGGCCCCGTCCTGAGCACGAAGGACCTGCTCCACGACGAGGGCCTGCGGGCGGAGGGGATGCTGGTCGACGTCGAGCACCCAGAGCGCGGCACCTACACCACCGTGGGCTGCCCGTTCACCCTGTCGGACTCGCCGGTGGAGATCAAGCGCTCGCCGCTGCTCGGCGAGCACAACGAGGAGATTCTCCAGGAGCTCCTCGACGTCCCCCAGGAGGAGCGCGACCGGCTCACCTCCGCGGGCGCCGTCTGACGGCGCCGTCCCGACCTGAGCACACCGACGAGGACGAGAGGACGAACCCGAGGCCATGGCACAGACTGCGACGGAATCCGGCTCGAGCACGACGCACGACCAGGGGACGGTGCGCGAGGTCCTCGACGGCGTGCGCGCCGAGGGGCGCAACGCCCTCACGGCGCCGGAGGCCAAGCAGGTCTGCGACGCCTACGGGATCCCCGTGCCCGGCGAAGGGCTCGCGACCTCCGCGCAGGAGGCCGTGTCCCTGGCCGGGCAGATGGGCTACCCCGTGGTGCTCAAGATCGTCTCGCCCGACATCCTCCACAAGACGGAGGCCAAGGGCGTCCTCGTCGGGCTCGGGTCGGAGGACGAGGTGTCCTCGGGCTACGAGACGATCCTCCAGAACGCGAAGGCCTACAAGGCCGACGCGGACATCACCGGCGTGCAGGTGCAGCAGATGCTGCCCGAGGGCCAGGAGGTGCTCATCGGCGCCGTCGTGAACCCCGCGTTCGGCCCCGTCATGACCTTCGGCCTGGGCGGCATCCTCGTCGAGGTCCTGCGCGACGTGACCTTCCGCCTGGCGCCGACCTCGGCCCAGGACGCCATGGCCATGGTCAACGGCATCAAGACGGCCGAGGTGCTGCGCGGCGTCCGCGGCCGCCCCGGCGTCGACCAGGGCGCGCTGGCCGACATGATCCGGCGCGTGTCCGAGCTCGTGACGGACTTCCCGGAGATCGCCGAGGTCGACCTCAACCCCGTCCTCGCCACCCCGGACGGGGCCACGGCGGTCGACGCGCGGTTCGTCGTGGACTTCGCGCCGGCCGACGGCGCGACGCCGGCCCGCTACGACACCCAGCAGATCCTCGCCACGATGACGAAGATGTTCCACCCGCGAGGGATCGCGGTCATCGGCGCCTCGAACGAGCAGGGCAAGATCGGCAACTCGGTCATGCGCAACCTCGTCGACGGCGGCTTCCAGGGCGAGATCTACCCCGTGAACCCCCGGGCCGACGAGATCCTCGGCAAGAAGGCCTACAAGGACGTCGGCGCGCTGCCCGACGACGGGGTCGACGTGGCCGTGTTCGCCATCCCGGCGAAGTTCGTGGCGGACACGATCGCGAAGCTCGGCGACAAGGGCGTCGCGACCGCCGTCCTCATCCCCTCGGGCTTCGCCGAGGCGGGCTCGCCCGAGCTCCAGCAGCAGCTCGTGCAGAGCGCCCGCGAGCACGGCGTGCGCTTCGTGGGCCCGAACATCTACGGCGTCTACTACACGCCCGAGCACATGAGCGCCGCCTTCACGACGCCCTACGACGTGCAGGGCAGCGTGGCCCTCGCGTCGCAGAGCGGCGGCATCGGCATGGGGATCCTCGGGTTCAGCCGCTCCACGAACATGGGCGTCTCCTCCATCGTCGGCCTCGGCAACAAGGCCGACATCGACGAGGACGACCTCCTGACCTTCTTCGAGCAGGACGAGAACACGGAGTGCGTCGCCCTGCACATGGAGGACCTCAAGGACGGCCGCTCGTTCGTCGAGGTCGCCCAGCGCGTCTCGAAGAAGAAGCCGATCGTCGTGCTCAAGGCGGGGGCCACCCCCGCGGGCGCGAAGGCCGCGGCCTCGCACACCGCGGCGCTGGCGGGCGACGACAAGGTCTACGACGACATCCTGCGCCAGGCCGGTGTGGTCCGGGCGCGCTCGCTGCAGGAGCTCCTTCAGTTCGCGCGCTGCCTGCCCATGATCCCCACGCCCAAGGGCGAGAACGTGGTCATCATCACGGGCGCCGGCGGGTCGGGCGTGCTGCTCTCGGACGCGTGCTACCTCAACGGGCTGCAGCTCATGGAGATGCCCGACGACCTCAACGCGGCCTTCATGCAGTACATCCCGCCGTTCGGCGCGGCCGGCAACCCGGTGGACATCACGGGCGGCGAGCCGCCGGAGACCTACCGCAAGACGATCGCCCTCGGCCTGGAGGACGAGCGCATCCACTCGCTCATCCTCGGCTACTGGCACACGATCATCACCCCGCCCATGACCTTCGCCGAGGTCGTCTCCGACGTCGTCGAGGAGTACCGGGGCAAGGGCATCGAGAAGCCGATCGTGGCCTCGCTGGCCGGCGACGTCCAGGTGGAGGAGGCGTCGGACTACCTCTTCGAGCGGGGGATCCCCGCGTACCCGTACAGCACGGAGACCATGGTCGAGGTGCTGGGGGCGAAGTACCGCTGGGCCCGGATGGCGGGCCTGCTGAACGGGGCCAACGGCTGATGATCCGGGATAGGGTTCACAGCGTTCAGCGAACGCTGACGGTCAACACGTAGGGGAGGGGGAGACTCCGTGGCAACCACACCAGGTGCCGTCGCGGCTGGCACCGAGGTCGACGACGGGAGGGTCCATTACGCGGGCAAGCTCCCGCCGATGAAGATCCGCAAGCTGCCCGAGGCGCCGGAGGCGGCGCACATCCTCGGGCCGGCCATGATCCTCGTCGCACTGGGGGTGGGCTTCGGCGAGACCTACCTGTGGCCGCGGCTCGTCATCGTGTTCGGGCCGGAGATCCGCTGGCTGTTCCTCGTCGGCGTGATTGTCCAGACCGTCGTCATGCTCGAGATGGCCAGGTACGCCATGGCCACAGGGGAATCGATCTTCTTCGGCGCGGCGCGCATCGCCAAGCCGTTGATGTGGTTCTTCTTCGCCGTCGCGATCCTGGTCTACGTCTGGCCGGGGCACATCTCAGGCGGCGCGGAGGCGCTCGAGAGCCTCACCGGCATCCCGTGGCAGCTCTCGGCCACGGTCGGTCTGATCGTCATCGGGATCATGTTCACCGTCGTCTCGGTGATCTACAACCTCGTCGAGTCGCTGCTGGCCATCATGGTCGGCATCCTCGTCATCGGCTCGGCCATCGTCGGGGCCATCGTCGGCAGCCTCTCCGACCTCGGCCAGGTGCTCGCCGGTCTCGTCCGCTTCGATCGGGGCATCCCGAGCCAGGCCCTGACCGCCGAATGGTTCCCGATCGTGGTCGGCGCCATGGCCTTCGCGGGCCCCTCGGGCATGCAGCAGATGTGGTACACGCTCTTCCTGCGCGACAAGGGCGCGGGCATGGGCGTGCACATCCCCCGCGTGCGCGGCCTCCTGCACTCGCAGGAGGAGGAGACGATCCCCGACGCCGGGTCGATGTTCGACGTCGACGACCCGGAGGAGATGCGCAAGTGGCAGGGGTGGCGGAGGTGGTCCATCACCGACGCGTGCTTCCTGTTCTTCGGGACGACGATGCTGGTGACGATCATCTTCACCGTCATGGCCATGAACGCGGCGCGGGTGAACCCCGAGGCGCGCACGGCGCTGATCGCCGGTGAGCGGGACGCGGCCCTGCCGGCCATGGCCGACGCCTTCGGGCAGGCCGCCGGCATCCTCGACCCGATCTTCTTCATCTTCATCGCGATCGTGGGCTGGAAGGCGAGCGTGGGCCTGTTCGACGCGTTCGCCCGCGGGCAGTCCGACATGACGTACTACTTCCTGCCGGGCGCGAAGCGGTTCAAGATGGCCCAGCTCTACTCGGTCTACCTGTGGGGCGTGATCATCTTCGGGATCCTGATCCTGAACTTCGGCCCCGCCGACGGCCCGACGGCCATCCTCGACATCCTGGCGTTCCTGTCCACCTTCGTCATGGGGGCGTACTGCCTCACCCTGGCGGTCGTCAACAACAGGAACCTGCCGAAGAAGATCCGGCCGAACCCGATCCTCACCGTCGTGCTCGTGGTCGGTGGCATCGGCTACATCGGGATGCTGCTGTACAGCATCTTCCGGTTCGGAGTGGCGGACCTCGGCTGATGGCTGACGCCCGAGCAGAGACGCCGGCGACCGCCGCGGGCTCACGTGAGGCGCTCATCCCGATCTGGGCCGGCCTCGGCCGGCGCCAGGTCGCGGAGCTCGCCGTGCCGGGGGCGGTCATCGGCCTGCTCGGGGGCCTGATCGCGGGGGGGCTGGCCGTCGTCGGCGGCCTCTCCCTCGGGATCACCGTGGTGGCGGCGGTGGCGCTCGCGCTGCCGCTCGCCATCGCGGGCGGGGGGTACGACCTCCTGCTGGCGAAGGGCAAGATCCCGCTCGGGCCCCTCACCCCGGCGGGCATCTACTGGGCCCTCGCCTTCCCCGTCGCCCGCGTGATCCACGCGGCGGTGGTGAACCTCGTCGCGGGCGACCCCGTGGCCGTCCCGCACGGATGGCTCGACTTCGTCGTCTACAACATGCTGCTCAGCGTCGGGTTCGCCATCGGCTTCTGGTGGCTGCACCAGAACTTCGCCCCGCGCTGGTGGTACCACCTGCGCGACCGAAACCCCGTGGCCGACCACATCATGCGCCGGCAGCTGCAGTACCTCTACCTCATGCAGGAGCACCGCGACCAGAAGCGGCAGGCTCGCCGGGGTGCCGGGGGCGCCGAGCGCGAGCCCGGGGGCACCTCGAAGCGCTGAGGGCCGGCCAGGGCCGCCCTCGCCGCCTGCCCGAGACCGGCCTTGCGCGCGACCGCTCGCGGTGGCGCGTTGATGCCATGATCCGCGAAGCCAGCGCCGACGCGCGGAACCGGAGGGAAGATGGACCTACTCGAGTACCAGGGAAAGCAGCTGTTCGCCCGGCACGGGATCCCCGTGCCCTCGGGGCGGCCGGCGACCACGGTCGACGAGGCCGTCGACGCGGCGGACGCCATCGGCTACCCCTGCGTGGTCAAGGCGCAGGTGCAGATCGGCGGGCGCGGCAAGGCGGGCGGCATCAAGGTCGCCCAGGGCCGCGACGAGGCCCGGCAGCACGCCCTGGCGATCCTCGGGATGGACATCCGCGGTCTCACCGTGCACGAGGTGTGGGTCGAGGCGGCCTCGCACATCGCCGCCGAGTACTACACCTCGATCATCTTCGACCGCAGCGCGAAGGCACCGCTCATCATGCTCTCCACGAAGGGCGGCATGGACATCGAGCAGGTCGCCGAGGAGGACCCCTCGGCCATCGCCACGCTGCACGTCGACCCGCTGCTCGGCTTCCAGGAGTTCCACGGGCGGCGACTGGCCTTCGAGGCCGGCGTGGACGCCGACCTCGTGCGCCCCGCGAGCGCCTTCCTCTCGAAGCTCTACAAGGCGTTCGTCGCCGAGGACGCCACGCTCGTCGAGGTCAACCCGCTCATCGTCACCCCCGAGCGGGAGCTGCGCGCGCTCGACGCGAAGGTCACGCTGGACAACAACGCGATGTTCCGCCACCCGGACAACGCCTCCCTGCGCAACCCCTCCGCGGAGGACGAGCAGGAGCAGATGGCGAAGGCCCGGGGCCTGAACTTCGTCAGGCTCGACGGCGACATCGGCATCCTCGGCAACGGCGCGGGGCTCGTCATGTCCACGCTCGACGTCGTCGCCCAGGCCGGCGGCAAGCCGGCCAACTTCCTCGACGCGGGCGGCGGCTCGCAGGCCGACGCCATCGTCGCCGCGGTGGAGACGATCCTCTTCAACCCGAAGGTCAAGGCCGTCCTGTTCAACATCTTCGGCGGCATCACGCGCTGCGACGAGGTGGCCCGCGGCCTCATCGAGGCCTTCGACCAGGTCAAGCCGCAGGTGCCCTTCGTCGTGCGCCTCGACGGCACGAACGACGAGGAGGGCCGCAGGCTGCTCCAGGAGGCCCAGCTCCCGAATCTCCACGTGGAGGCCACGATGGACGGGGGGGCCCGCCGTGTCGTCGAGCTCGCGGGCTCCTCGGACGGCGGCGCGGCGCAGGCCACGACGCCGACCGCCGACGCGGGGCGCGAGTCGGAGCTCGGGGCGGCGGACAAGCGAACGGAGGCCGCGCAGGCATGAGCATCCTCATCGACCAGGACACGAAGCTGTGCGTCTCGGGCGTCACGGGCCGTGAGGGCAGCTTCCACGCGCTGAACAACAAGCGCTACGGGACGAACGTGGTGGCCGGGGTCACGCCGGGCAAGGCGGGCCAGCAGGTCGACGGGATCCCCGTGTTCAACACGTTCCACAGCGCCGTCGAGGAGTCGGGCGCCAACACCGCCATGGTGTTCGTGCCCGCGCGCTTCGCGGCCGACTCGATCCTCGAGGCGGCCGACGCGGGGATCACGACGATCATCGCGATCACCGAGGGCATCCCCGCCCACGACGAGCTGCGGGTCTACAACGCCGTCGTCGCGCGCGGGGACGTGCACCTCGTGGGCCCGAACTGCCCCGGGGTGCTCTCGCCGGGGAAGGCGAACGTGGGGATCATCCCCGCGGCGTTCTTCAAGCAGGGCAACGTGGGCGTGGTCTCGCGCTCGGGCACGCTGACCTACCAGATCGGCAACGAGCTCGCCCAGCGCGGGTTCGGCAACTCGACGATCGTGGGCATCGGCGGCGACCCCGTCCCCGGGTCGAGCTTCATCGACATCATCGCCCTGTTCGAGGCCGACCCCGAGACGGAGCTCATCGTGATGAGCGGCGAGATCGGGGGCTCGGCCGAGGAGGAGGCGGCCCAGTACATCAAGGACAACGTCTCGAAGCCGGTCGTGGGCTACATCGCGGGCTTCACCGCGCCCCCCGGCAAGACGATGGGGCATGCCGGCGCGATCGTCTCGGGCTCGAGCGGCACCGCGCAGGCCAAGGCCGAGGCGCTCGAGGCCGTCGGGGTACGGGTCGGGCGCACGCCGACGCAGGTGGCCGAGATCGCGGTGGAGATCCTCGGCGGTTGAGGCGCCCGGGTCCCCGGCCGCGTGTCTGCTCCGGGGGCGGGGTAGGCGCGGTTGAGAGCAACGACCGAGAGGGGTGCGCACATGTCCGAGCACGAGCAGGGGTCGCCGATCCCGCCGCCGGAGGACATCGACGTCGACGAGGCGCTGGCCGACGCCTCGGGGGACACCGCGAAGGCGCCGAGCGAGGACGAGCCGCTGAGCGGGCCCTCGCAGGCGCAGTACCCCGAGGGCGCGCCGGTGGCCGAGACTGGCGAGGCCGGGGACCCGCTCGAGGGCGCCTCGCCGTAGGGCTGGGCTCGGGCGGCTCGTACACTGCGCGCCCCGTGTACGAGGCCGGTCGGTAGAGGGCGAGCCAGATGGTGGTGGGAGTCCCGAAGGAGACGGCGCCGGGCGAGCGCCGGGTCGCGCTCGTCCCCGAGGTCGTCAAGCGCCTCGCCGGCAAGGGCGTCGACGTCGTCGTCGAGCCCGGCGCCGGGGCGGGCGCGCTCATCCCCGACGAGCTCTTCGCCCAGGCGGGCGCGTCGCTCGGGGAGCCGTGGGACGCCGACGTCGTCGCCAAGGTCGCGCCGCCCGCGCCGGAGGAGGTCGCGCGCCTGTCCGGCGGGAAGGTGCTGATCGGCTTCCTCGCGCCCCTCTCGGCGCCCGGGGCCACCCGCGCGCTGGCCCGGGCGGGCGCGACCGCTTTCGCCATGGAGGCGATCCCGCGCATCACCCGCGCCCAGGCGATGGACGCGCTCTCCTCGCAGTACAACGTCGCGGGGTACAAGGCGGCGCTGCTCGGCGCGGAGCACGCGACCCGGTTCTACCCCATGCTGATGACCGCGGCGGGCACGATCCCCCCCGCGAAGGTGCTCGTGCTCGGCGTGGGCGTCGCGGGGCTCCAGGCGCTCGCCACCGCGCGGCGCCTCGGCGCCCGCACCACGGGCTACGACGTGCGCCCCGACGTCGCCGACCAGGTCCAGTCGCTCGGCGCGGACTGGCTCGACCTCGGCATCGAGGCGGCGGGGGAGGGCGGCTACGCCCGCGAGCTCACCGAGGAGGAGCGCGCGCGCCAGCAGCAGGCGCTGACCGACGCCATCAAGGGCTTCGACGTCGTGATCACCACGGCGCAGGTGCCCGGGCGCCCCGCGCCCAAGCTCGTCACGGCCGAGGCGGTGGCCGGGATGCGGCCCGGCTCGGTCATCGTCGACCTCGCGGGGGAGGGCGGGGGCAACTGCGAGCTGACCTCGCCCGGGGAGGTGATCGTCGCCCACGACGTGACGATCGCCGCGCCGCTGAACCTGCCGGCCACGATGCCCGAGCACGCGAGCCAGCTCTACGCGCGCAACGTGCAGGCGCTGCTCGAGCTCATGCTCGACGAGGACGGCGACCTGCACCTCGACTTCGACGACGAGATCATCGCCGGCGCGTGCGTCGTGCGCGACGGCGAGATCGTCCACGCGGGCGCGCGCCGGACGGTGGAGACGGCGGCCGCCTGATGCTCGTCACGAACCTCGCCATCCTCGTCCTGGCCGCCTTCGCGGGCTACCTCGTGATCTCCAAGGTGCCCAACACGCTGCACACGCCGCTCATGTCGGGCACGAACGCCGTGCACGGCATCGTCGTGCTGGGCGGGATCATCGTCCTCGGCCTGGGGGTCGACGACGTGCTGAGCAAGGTCATCCTCGTCATCGCCGTGGCCTTCGGCACGATCAACGTCGTCGGCGGGTTCCTCGTCACGGACCGCATGCTCGAGATGTTCAAGGGCAAGCCGCGCGAGCAGGTCGAGCGCCGGTGATCGCCGCCTTCTTCCAGGACCGGGCCTTCATCGGCCTGCTGTACATCGTCGCCTTCGCGCTGTTCATCTACGGGCTCATGGGGCTCACGGGCCCGAGGACCGCGGTGCGCGGCAATCGGATCGCCGCCGTCGGCATGGCCGTGGCGGTCGTGGCCACCCTGCTCATCCCGGGCATCGGCAACTGGGGCCTCATCGCCCTCGGCGTCGTGATCGGCACCGTGATCGGCGTCCCCGCCGCGCGGTCGGTCCGCATGACGGCGGTGCCGCAGATGGTCGCCCTGTTCAACGGGGTCGGCGGCGGCGCCATCGCGCTCATCGCCTGGGCCGAGTTCCGCGACACGAACGGCTACGCCGAGGAGGCGACCTACGTCGCCATCTTCAGCCTGTTCTCGGCCATCGTGGGCTCCGTGAGCTTCTGGGGCTCGAACATCGCCTTCGCGAAGCTCCAGGAGCTCCTGCCCTCCAAGCCGATCACCATCGGGCGCGCCCAGCAGGTCGTGAACATCGCGCTGCTGGTCATCGCCGTCGGCTGCGCGGTGGCCATCGTCGCCGGATCGGACAACGAGCTGCTCATGATCGGGTTGCTCGTGGCCTCGGCCATCCTCGGCAACTTCGTCGTCCTGCCCATCGGCGGCGCCGACATGCCGGTGGTCATCAGCCTGCTCAACGCCTTCACGGGCCTGTCCGCGGCGGCGGCGGGCATCGCGCTCGACAACACCGCGCTCATCGTCGCGGGCATGATCGTCGGGGCGAGCGGCACGATCCTCACAAACCTCATGGCGAAGGCCATGAACCGGTCCATCCCCTCCATCGTGGCCGGCGGCTTCGGCGGGGTGGTGACCGCCGGCGGGGGCGGCGGCTCGAACGGCGACCGGCCCGTGCGGGCCACGAGCGCGAGCGACGCGGCGGTGCAGATGGCCTACGCCTCCCAGGTCGTCATCGTGCCCGGCTACGGCATGGCCGTAGCCCAGGCCCAGCACGCCGTGCGCGAGATGACGAAGCTCCTCGAGGAGAAGGGCGTCGACGTGAAGTTCGCCATCCACCCCGTCGCGGGGCGCATGCCGGGCCACATGAACGTCCTCCTCGCGGAGGCCGACGTGCCGTACGAGCAGCAGAAGGAGATGGACGAGATCAACGGGGACTTCCCCCGGACGGACGTGAGCCTCGTCATCGGAGCGAACGACGTGATCAACCCCGACGCCCGGCGCAACCCCGAGAGCCCGATCTACGGGATGCCGGTGCTCGACGTCGACGAGTCGCGCAGCGTCATCGTGCTCAAGCGCTCGATGAACAGCGGCTTCGCGGGCATCGACAACCCCATCTTCTACGAGGACAAGACCCAGATGCTGTTCGGCGACGCGAAGGCCTCGGTCAGCGAGATCACCGAGGAGCTCAAGGGGCTCTAGACCCTATGGAGCGGCTGGTCGGTCGCTGAGGTTGCGGGGCCGGCACCCTGCTGCATAGACGTGCGGGGACTGGGCCGCCCGGGTGGGCGGTTGACACCCCAGCTATGGGAGATGCCGGCGTGGTGAACGCTAACCGGATGATCGCCGCTGATGTGCATGCGGCCGGGTCGTGGCTGGCCGGGATCGAGCTGGCGACCGGTGAGGTGTGGTCGCGGCGGGTGACCGGGCCGCCGTCGCGGGTCGCCGAGGTGGTCGCGGCGATGGGGCCGGGGTCGCGGCTGGTCTATGAGGCGGGCCCGACCGGGTTCGGGCTGGCGCGGGTGGGCGCGGAGCGTGGCATCGACGTGGTGGTCTGCGCGCCAGGGTCGGTCCCGCGCGCGGCGGGCGACCGGGTCAAGACCGATCGACGCGACGCGCAGTGGCTGCTGGGGCAGTGGCGCGCCGGCGCGGTGTCGCCGGTCCGGGTGCCGTCGCTGGCCGAAGAGAGCTTTCGGGATCTCGTCCGGGCCCGGGAGGACGCGCGCGGTGACGTGATGCGTCACCGGCACCGGCTGTCGAAGTTCTTGTTGCGCCGCGAGCTGCGGCCGCGCGCGCGGGTGACGACCGGCGCGTGGTCGATCCCGTGGATGAACTGGGTGCGCAGCCTGCGCTTCGACGAACTCGGGGCACAGGCGACGTTCACCGACTACCTGGCCGCCGTCGAGGGCGCGCTGCAGCGCCGCACGGTGCTCGACCAGGCGCTCGAGGACGGCTGGCCGGCCAGTCCATGGGCGCAGACGATCGCCAGGCTGCGGTGCTTTCGCGGCATCGACACGCTGAGCGCGTGCGGGATCGCGGCCGAGATCGGCGACTTCACCCGGTTCTCGCGGCCCGACCGGCTGTCGGGCTTTCTCGGGATCGTGCCGTCCGAGCACTCATCGGGGCAGCGTCAGCGGCGCGGGCAGATCACCAAGGCCGGCCCCGGGCACGCGCGCCGGCTGCTGGTCGAGGCCGCCCACCAGTACCGCCACCGCCCGCGGATCGGCGAGCCGCTCGAGCGCCGCCAGCGCGGCCAGGACCCACGCGTGGTGGCGGTCGCCTGGCGCTGTCAGCAGCGCCTGCATCGCCGCTGGCGCCAGCTGCTGGTCGACCGCGGCAAGCCCGCCGGCGTCGTGACCGTCGCCATGGCCCGCGAGCTCGCCGCCTTCTGCTGGGAGGCCGCCATCATCCAGTAGCGCGTCCCCGGCGCCTCCCTTGCCCGGCGGCGAGGCTGTCGGGGCGCACGCAGACACCGAACACGATCAGGCACCCGTCGCCACCGACAGGGACCGCGCGGTTCTTATGGGCAACCGGCGAGCGCGCCGGCCGCGCCCGCTCCTAGACGGCGGCCCCGCGACGCATCACCGGTCATGCGGTACCCAGCCCGCGCATATGAGGCTGACCAACGAGGTCGACGCGCCTGCCGTCTGCGAGCGCCCCGAGAACCCCGCGGCCGCAAACAGCTCCGACGCTCCCCGCACCGGACGCTCACCGCTGCCGCTTGACGGAACCAACTCCATTGAAGAACCTCTCTCACAAAGCGCGCAGGAAGCGTTGGCAGATAAACGCGCAGGCGAGGCGCAGAAAGGCCTCGTGGAGCTCGGGGCGGCGTTCCCAGCGGAGGCGCAGGCGGCGGAACTGGTGCAGCCAGGGTGGTCTTGCGGCTGCTGCGCGGGGAGGGCTTGGACGCGCTGGCGCGGGAGACCGGGCAGCCGGCGGGGCGCATCAGCGCGTGGCGTGAGGACTTCTTGGCCGCGGGGCGTGAGGGGTCGAAGAGCCGCCCGGTGGCGGAGGAAGACCGCCGGCTGATTGAGGCGCAGCGCAAGGTCGGTGAGCTGGCGATGGAGCTCGACATCGTGCGGGCGCTTGACGAGGAGATGGATCGGCGCCCTCGCCGGCCGAGGCGCTGAGCGTCAGCGAGCGACTGGACGCCCCGCTGGCCCGGGTCTGCCGGGTTGCGGGGGTGTCCAGGTCGGCGACGTGCGAGCAACGCCGCCGACGCAGCCTCTCGGTTCCTGCTCCTCCCCGCCGCCGGCCGGGCCCGGTCGGCGCGATGGCCGACGCAGAGCTGTTGGCCGCCGTCCGCCGGGAGATCCGCGAGTCGAAGTTCGTCGGCGAGGGCCACAAGAAGCTCTGCGCCCGGCTGCGCCTGCGCGGCGTCTGCACCAGCCGCAAGCGGGTGCTGCGGCTCATGCGCGAGGCCGGGCTGCTGGCTCCCACCCCGAGGGTTCGTCGGCGCGCCCGGCGCGTGCACGACGGGCGGATCCTCACCGACACCCCGGACGCGATGTGGGCGACCGACCCGACCGAGGCGTGGACCCGCCAGGACGGCCGCTGCGCGGTGTTCGCCTTGGTTGATCACGCCACCGGCGAGGCGTGGATTGACGCCGCCCCCAGGATGGACCGCTGGGCGGCCGCCGACCTGCTCCGCGAGGCCGTCGCCGAGCGCTTCGGCTCGGTCGAGGCGGGCGTCGCCGTCGGCCTGAAGCTGCGCCACGATGGCGGCTCGTGCTTCCGCTCGGCGCACTACCAGGCCGAGCTCGATCACCTCGGCCTCGCGCGCTCCCCGGCGTTCGCCTACGAGCCCGAAACCAACGGCGTCGTCGAGAAGTTCATCCAGACCCTCAAGGAACAAGTGCTGTGGATCGAGCGCTTTGACACCCTCGAGCAGCTCCGCGCCCGCGTGCGCCAGTTCGCCGCCGATTTCAACGAGCACTGGCTGCTCGAACGCCACGGCTACCGCACCCCGCGCCAAGCCCGCGACCGGCTCCGTCAGGCCGCCCTGGCATGATCGCCGCGTTCACCCAACCAGGTGTCCGG
>JALYMR010000069.1 GCA_030773615.1 Actinomycetota bacterium | reverse complement strand
CTGTTCAGCGCGACGATGCCGCCGCCCATCCGCCGCCTGGCCGACCGCTACCTCTTCGACCCGGTGACCGTCGCGGTGAAGTCGGCGACGATGACCGTCGACACCGTCGAGCAGTTCCAGCTCGAGGTGGCCTCGAAGGAGAAGAACGACAAGCTGGTGGACGTGCTGCGCGCCGAGCGCCCCGACCAGGCCATCGTCTTCGTGCGCACGAAGATCCGCTGCGAGCAGCTGTTCAAGACGCTGCGCGACCGGGGGATGAACGTGCGCGCGCTGCACGGCGACATGAGCCAGGGCTCGCGCGACGGGGTCATGCTCGCCTTCAAGGCGGGCCGCGTCCCCATCCTCGTGGCCACCGACGTCGCGGCGCGCGGGCTCGACATCTCCACGGTGACCCACGTCATCAACTTCGACGTCCCGCCCTCGCCCGACGTCTACGTCCACCGCATCGGCCGCACGGGACGGGTCGGGCGCTCCGGGAGGGCGATCACCTTCGTCGAGACGCGTCAGCGCCGGGCCATGCTCGCGATCGAGGAGCACATCGGCACCTCGATCGCCCCCTGGATCGAGGGTGCGCACGTCGCTCCCACGGAGGTCGCTGAGCGCCCGCGACGCCACGAGAAGCCCCACGTCACGCGCAACGGCAGCGAGCGCTACGCGAAGCTGATCGCCACGGGCGGGCGCGCGGCGGGGCACGAGGTGGCCGACCTCGTGCACGCGGTCACGAGCGGGACGGGCCTCGACGGGGAGGCGGTCCGCGACGTCAGGCTGCTCGAGCGTTTCGCGCTGCTCTCCGTGCCCGCCGGCGACGTGGAGCGCGTCGTGGCGGCCGTGGACGGCGTGCAGGTCAAGGGCGAGCAGCTGCGGCTCGAGCCCGTGCGGGGGTAGGGCGGGCCGGGGGCACCGCGGCCCTCGACCGCGTCGTCCGCCGGTTGCCGTCGGCCTCCGGGCGGCGACGGGCGAGCCTTCCGGCCCGGGCCAGCGCGTCGAGCGCGTCGACCGTGCGCGGGCCGAACTGCCGTCCCCGCTGCGACCGGCACTCACGCAGCGCGTTGCCCACGCCGCGCGCGGCGCCGTACCGGCGCACGGCGGTCATGGCGTCCCACGCGTCGGCGACGGCGAGCACGAAGGCGCCCTCCGGGACGTCGTCGCCCACCAGGCGGTCGGGGTAGCCCGTGCCGTCGAAGCGCTCGTGGTGGTGGCGCACCCAGTCGAGCTGCTCCGCGCTGAGCGCGTCCGCGAGCACCTGCGCGCCGACCACGGGATGGGCCTTCACCTGCTCGTACTCCTCCTCGGTGAGGGCGCCGAGCTTGAAGAGGATGGCGTCGGGGACGCTGATCTTGCCCACGTCGTGGACGAGCGCCGCCTCGAGCAGGCTCGCCCGGCGCTCGGCGGGCCAGCCGAGCTGCTTGGCGAGCTGCCCCGCCAGCTCGGCCACCCGCTCGGAGTGCGCCTGGGTGGAGGGATCCTTCGCGTCGACGGCCCGGGCGAGCACGCGGATCGCGGCCAGGCGCCGGGAGCGCTCGAGCTGCTGGACGCGCTCGCGGGCAGGCAGGACCTCGACGACCTCGGGCGCGTAGCGCACGACGGCGTCGCGTCCCTCGGCCTTCGCCCAGTAGAGCGCGACGTCGGCGAGGCGGAAGAGCTCGCCGGCGGTGCTCGCCCGGCCCACGTCGCACACCCCGCCCGAGAGGGTGACGGGACCCACCTCGGCGAAGGGCTCGCCGCCGAGGGCGCGGCGCACCTCCTCGGCGGCCTGCAGCCCCCGGACGGAGCAGCGCCCGGGCATGATCCAGGCGAACTCCTCGCCGCCCACGCGCCCGAGCGTGTCGCCCGGGCCGACGTGCTCGGCCAGCCGCCGGGCCACCTCGCGCAGGACGCGATCGCCCACGGCGTGGCCGTGCCGGTCGTTGACCGCCTTGAAGTGGTCGACGTCGAAGACCGCGAGGGCCAGGGGCTGGCGCGCGCGCTGGGCACGCTCCACCTCCCAGCGCAGGCGGTCGTGGAAGGCCCCGTGGTTGCGCAGGCCGGTGAGCGGGTCCGTCGTGGCGCGGGCGATGAGCGCGGCGCGCGCGTCCGCGCTGGCCACGGCCAGGCCGACGAGGTGCGCGAAGCGGCCGAGGGCCTCCTCCGCGTCGGGTGCCAGGGCCCCGGCGCGACGGGAGTGCACGGCGAGGGCGCCCCAGGTGCCACCGCGCACGCGCACCGGGACGGCGACGGAGCCGACGATGCCGTTGCGCAGGGAGGCGGCCACGACGGCGTCGCCGGGGTCGAGCTCCCCGTGGTCCTCGACCCGGGCGGGACGTCCGGTGCGCAGGGCGGTGGCGCTCGCGGTGGGCGAGTCCAGGGTGATGGCGCCGCCCAGGGGAAGCGGCGCCTCGAAGCCCTGCACGGCGACGAGCACCTGCCCGTCCTCCGTCCGACGGGCGAGCGTCGCCGCCTCCGTGCCGAGCACGCGCGCCGCCTCGCGGGCGACGACCGCGAAGACGCGGTCGGGCGCCTCGTCGGCCACCGCGACCTCGGCGATGCGGCGCAGGGCGGCCTCGAACTCGACCTGCGCGCGCAGTCGCTCGGCGGCCGCCTCGCGCTCGCTCACGTCCTTGAAGGTGGCGACGAGGCCCCCGCCGACGGGCTCGCCGGCGGCGTCGACGAGGTGCGCGAGGTTGACCACGGCCGGGAACCGCGTCCCGTCGCGGCGCATGAAGCGGGCGTTGTACTGGCCGCGTCCCCGGTCGCGGGCGCCCGTGAAGTTCCGCTCGTTGCGCTCGCGCTCCTCGTCCGGCCACCACGGGAAGGGCGGGCGGCGCCCGAGCAGCTGCGCGCGGGGGAACCCGGTGATGGCGCAGAAGCGGTCGTTCACGTCGACGACGCCGTCCGAGGGGTCGAGGACCACGACGCCGTCCTGGATCAAGAGGAGCAGCGCGCGCGTCGCGTCCCGGCCCTCCTCGGCCACGCGGCGCGACCGCCGCAACGCGTGCCCGCCTCCGGCGATGAGCGCGCCGGCGACGACGAACACCGCCACCTGGCCGACCTGGGGCGCCGTGAGCGCCAGGGCGCCCAGGGGCTCGAGCAGGAGCAGGACCGCCCCCAGGGTGGCCAGCGCGAGCGACGCCGCCCCGGCGCGCAGCCCGGCGGGCCAGGTGCACAGGGCGACGGCGGCGAGCGGCGGGGCGAAGCTCACCGCGTCGATGGCCGGGCGCAGCAGCAGCGCGGCGACGATCCCGGCGGCGGTGATGGCGAGGGTGAGGATCAGCGGGTGGGCGCGCGAGCGCTGCACGGCCACCATGTCGGCACGCGGGCCCTCGCCCTTTACGAGGATTGTCCACGTCGAGCGACCCTGGCTAGCCTCCTGCGGGTGACCAGGCTGTGGCGCAGAGGGGCGCACGACGCGGCGCGGGACGGGCAGCCGGACGCCTGCCCGTCGTGCGGCAGCGCGCTCGCGCCGGGTCAGGAGTGGTGCCTCGAGTGCGGCAACGCCCTGCCCCGGCGGCTCGGCTCGGCCTCGCGCTGGCCTCCGCTGGCCGCCCTGGCCGCCCTCACGCTCCTGCTCCTGGGGGGCGCCGTCGTAGCGAGCTACGCGGCGGTGTCGAGCGAGCCCGCCGCGCCTCAGCCCACCGTCGTCGCCCAGGCCCCGCCCCCGGCGACGG
>JALYMR010000068.1 GCA_030773615.1 Actinomycetota bacterium | reverse complement strand
TCATGACCCCGAAGTCGCTCCTGCGCCTGCCCCAGGCCACGAACCGCCTCGAGCACCTCTCCGAGTCGCGCTTCCACCCCGTCCTGGCCGAGCCGCGCGTGCCCGACGAGCAGGTGCGCCGGCTCGTCCTGTGCACCGGCAAGATCTACTTCGACCTCGTCGGGCACCCCGACCGGGCGGGGCTCGAGGAGGTCGCGATCGGGCGCGTCGAGCTGCTCTACCCCTTCCCCGAGCGCGAGCTGCTCGAGCTCGTCGGGCGTTATCCGAACCTGAGCGAGGTGGTCTGGGTCCAGGAGGAGCCGCGCAACATGGGCGCCCGCGCGCACATGTCCCCGCGCCTCATGCAGATCCTCCCCGCCCACCTGCGCTTCGGGTACATCGGGCGGCCCGAGCGGGCCTCGCCGGGCGAGGGCTACCCCGTGGCCCATGCCGAGGAGCAGAGCCGCATCGTGCGCACCGCCCTCGACCTCTCGCAGCCGGTCACGCTGTACCCGCGCAAGACGCCGGGCGAGCGCTAGGGACCCGGGGCCCAGGTCCAGTCGGCGCCGACCCCGTCGGCGATCGAGTCGACGATTCGCGACGGGCGGAAGGGGTAGCGCTCGGCCTCGGCGCGCGTCGTCGAACCCGTGAGGACGAGCACCGTGCGCATGCCGGCCTCCATGCCCGACACGACGTCGGTGTCCATCCTGTCGCCCACCATGGCCGCGCTCTCCGAGTGGGCGTCGAGGGCGTTCAGCGCCGAGCGCATCATGAGCGGGTCCGGCTTGCCCACGAGTAGGGCTTGACGCCGGTCGCCCGGCTGATCAGGGCCGCCACCGAGCCCGTGGCCGGCAGCGGCCCGTCGGGCGAGGGCCCCGTCGCGTCGGGATTCGTGGCGATGAACCGCGCCCCCGCGGCCACGAGCCGGATCGCGCGGGCGATGCGCTCGAAGGAGTAGGTCCGCGTCTCGCCGAGCACGACGTACCCGACAGGAGGACGACGGTGGGTCCGCCCGTACAGTGCCCCCGCGATGCGCCGGTGACCCCGCACCCGCTCCCGGACTTCCGCCTCGAGGTGCACCTCGGCCGCTGGGAGTTCGCCGCGCGACATCACCTCACGGCGTCCGACGCGCAGACCCTGACCGTCGGCGAGCTGCTCGAGCTCGCCGGCCCCGGCGCGCGGGAGGAGCTCGACGCCCTCGCGCTGGGCTACCTGCCCACCTGGGGCAGCGACCCGCTGCGCGAGGCGATCGCCGCGACCTACGAGACGGTCGCCCCCGGGGAGGTGCTCGCCTTCGCCGGGGCCGAGGAGGCGCTGTTCTGGGCGCTGCAGGAGCTCGTGGGGCCGGGCGAGCACGCCGTGGTCACGGTCCCGGGGTACCAGTCGGCCGAGTCGGTGCCGCTGGCCACGGGCGCAGAGGTCAGCGGCCTCGCGCTCGACCCGGCGGCGGGCTGGGCGCTCGACCTCGACGCCCTCGAGGCGCTCCTGCGCCCGCAGACGCGCCTCGTCGCGGTGTGAACGTGCCGAACAACCCCACCGGCGCCCTGCCCGACCGCGCGACGTTCGCGGCCCTCGCCGCGCTCTGCGAGGAGCGTGGGATCCGGCTGTTCAGCGACGAGGTCTACCGCGGCCTCGAGCTCGACCCCGCCCGCGTCCTCCCCCAGGCCGCCGACCTCTCCCGCACCGCGCTGTCGCTCAACGTCATGTCGAAGGCCTACGGCCTGCCCGGCCTTCGCGTCGGCTGGCTCGCCTGCCACGACGTCGCGCTGCTCGAGCGCCTCGAGCGGCGCAAGCACTACACCTCGATCTGCAACGCCGGGCCGAGCGAGCTGCTCGCCACGCTCGCGCTGCGCCACGGCGACGCCATCCGCGCGCGCAACCGGGCGATCATCGCCGAGAACCTCCCGCGCTTCGACGCGTTCTTCGCCCGCCACGAGGACCTGTTCGCCTGGGAGCACCCGCAGGGCGGCTGCGTGTGCTTCCCGGCCTACCGGGGGCCTGACGGCGTCGAGGCGCTGTGCCAGGGGCTCCTCGAGCGGGCCGGCGTCGTGCTCCTCCCCGCCTCGCTCTACGCGTCGGACCTCGCGCCGGTGCCCACCGAACGCTTCCGCATCGGCGTCGGGCGGCGTGACCCCCAGCCCGCGCTCGCCGCGTTCGACGCGTTCCTCGCCGCGCCCGCGTAGGGCCGGCTCCGTCAGCCCCCGTCCCCACCGCCCCCGTCGCCGGCACCGGCGTCCACCGCGCCGTCGAAGCTCGCGTCGACGCCGTCGAGCAGGCCGAGGTCGCGAAGCTGTCGTTCGCCTCGGGGTCGCCCCCCGGACCCCCAGGGGCGACGCCCCCGCCGCCCGCGTCGGCGTCGCGGCGGTTCAGGACGTGGTTCACCGCGCTGCGCACGTCCGGGGGGAGCAGGAGGGCCACGGCGCCCAGCGCGGCGCCCTCGGCGACGAAGACCGCCCCGTCGCCCTCCGTGCACAGCGCCCTGCTTTGATCCTCTCGCTCCCACGAGGAGCGCGCCCACCGCTCCCCCTCGGCGGTCCGCTGCGCCGCGTCCGGGGGACGAGCCCGAGCACCCGCGTGCGCTGCGCGCGCAGCAGGCCGCGCGCCTCCAGGTCGCCCGCCGCCGCGTCGCGCAGTCGCTCGGGCAGCCGCCGGTCGTCCTCGAACAGCCCCTTCACGGTGTCCTCGAGCTCCTTGCGGTCACCGCGAAGGACGCGGCGCACCGCGACGTCCAGCTCGGGCAGGGGCGCCGCGGGCGGCACCTTCGCGTGGCCGGGCCCGACTCGCAGACGGACTCGGTGGCCGCCCAGGATCCGCCGGTGCTCCTCGCGCTCCAAGGGTGAGGACGCCCCGCACCACGAGCTCCTTGAGTCCGAGCCTGAACAGGTGGTGGGGCGGGGTGTCCGGCCCGCGCAGGAGCGCCGTGGCCACACCCGACAGCGGCCAGGGCTCGCTCGGGCGCGGCAGGCCGCTCACCGCGAGATCGGCGCGTCCGGTGCCCCGGCGGACTCGCGCTGCTCCCCGGGCACGTCCCCCCGCCGCACGCGCAGGTCGAAGAACAGCAGCACGCCGACGAGCGCCGTGTAGGCGTAGCCGAGCGCGGAGGCGAGGATGGTGGCCGCGACGAGCAGGGCGCCGCTCTCGGTCAGGGCGGCCGGGATGCCCAGGACGAGGGCCACCGCGACGGCGAGCAGCGCGGCGAGCAGCCCGCCGGCCAGCAGCGATCCGAACGTCCGCCACCAGCAGCCCCGGACGAGGGCGGCGCTGCGCCTCAGCGCGTCGGTGCCGCCGCGGCCCTCGACGAGGACGGCGTGCGGGGCGAAGAAGCAGCGGATCGCGAACCAGACCGCGGGCAGGAGGAGGAGGAACGACCCGAGGATCGTGCCCAGGGCGTAGAGCACGGCGGCGGCGAGCAGGGGCGGCGCCGCCCCGAGCAGCACCCGCAAGGAGCGCCCGACGGCGGGCGCCGCGCCCCGCGCGAGGTCCTGCACGGCCACGACGTGCGTGGCCGTGACGAGCGGGGTGACCAGAAAGAGGTTGAGCAGGCCGGACGCGAGCTGAGCGCCCTGCGAGGGCCGGGCCTGCACGTCGGCGAGCGCGCCGCCCCACACCCCGTTGACGAGCAGCACGACGGGCGTCACCGCGACGAGCGCGAGGGCGAGGAACACCGCGAGGTACGCCCGGAGCAGGCGCCAGGCGAGGCCAAGGACCTCGGCCAGGTCCCGCCGGGGCTCGAGGTCGAGGGCCTCCACGACTCGCTACCCGCCGTCCGCCGGCGGGGCGAGCGCGGCGAGCACCGCGGGCGCGCTTGGCGCGATGTGGGGCGGCAGGCGGTCGAGCAGCGCGTGCCAGCCCGGGTTGCGGGCGGTCGCCTCGCGCACGAGCCGCAGCCCCTCCTCGCGCTCGCCGCGGTCGACCGCAGCGAGCGCGAGGAGGGGCTGCGGCTCGTGCGCGAGGCGACCGCCCGCAACCC
>JALYMR010000067.1 GCA_030773615.1 Actinomycetota bacterium | reverse complement strand
CGCGGGGCGGGCGGCGCCCGCGCGTGATCGCGCCGCCGCTCGCGCACGGGCTCGTCGGCCGGGAGGACCTGCCGCTCCCCGACTGGCTCTTCGGGTGGGCCGCGGCCGTCGTCCTCGTCGTGTCCTTCGTCGCCCTGGCCGCCCTGTGGCCGCGGCCCCGGCTCGAGGGCGACGCGTTTCGCCCCCTGCCTGCCGCGCTGGGCCGCGCGGCGACCCACCCGGCGCTCGAGGTCCTCTGCGGGGCGATCGGCGTCGCCCTGCTCGTCCTCGTGGTGTGGAGCGGCCTGCTCGGCACCCAGGGGGCGACGGCGAACTTCGCGCCGACGTTCGTGTACGTCGTGTTCTGGCTCGGGTTCGTGCCCGCGAGCGTCCTTCTCGGCGACGTCTTCCGCGCCTTCAACCCGTGGCGGGCGATCGGCCGGGTCGCGGGCGGGCTGAGCCGCGGGGCGACCCCCGAGCCGATGCCGTACCCCGAGCGACTCGGGCGCTGGCCCGCCGCCGTCGGCCTGCTCGCCTTCGCCTGGCTCGAGCTCGCCTCGCCGCAGGGCGACCGCCCCGGCCGCGTCGCCCTGGCCGCGCTGCTCTACACGATCGTCACCCTCGTCGGGATGACGCTCTACGGCACGCGGGCCTGGATCGACCGCGCCGAGGCCTTCTCCGTGTATTTCGGGCTGCTCGCCCGCCTCTCGCCGCTCGAGCGCCGGGGGCGCACGCTCGGGTGGCGCCCGCCGCTCTCGGGGCTCACCGGCCTCGACCCGGCTCCGGGCACCGTGGCGGTGCTCGCCGTCATGGTCGGGACGGTGTCCTTCGACGGGCTCACCGGGGGTGAGCTCTTCGGGGCGCTGGCCGCCGACGTCGTCGGCGCCCTGCGCGACGCGGGGCTCGGGCCGGCGCAGGCGCTCGAGCTGACCTACGGGGTCGCGATGCTGCTCGTCGTCGCCCTCGTCCTCGGCCTGTACCGGCTCGGCGTCGCCGGCGCCTCGCGTGCCGCCGGCGGGCCCGCCGCAAGCCGTCTGCTCGGCGCCTTCGCCCACACCCTCGTGCCCATCGCGCTGGCCTACGTCGCCGCCCACTACGTGAGCCTGCTCCTCCTCCAGGGCCAGGCCGTGGCCGCCCTGGCCTCCGATCCCCTCGGCGAGGGCCGCGACCTGCTCGGGACGGCCGACTGGACGGTGGACTACGGGCTGCTCGGCGCCTCGACGTTCTGGTACCTGCAGGTCGGCTTCGTGGTGGCCGGCCACGTCGCCGCGCTCGTGCTCGCCCACGACCGCGCGCTCGTGCTCTACGGGGACGGCCGGCGCGCGGCGCGCTCGCAAGTGCCCCTGCTCGCCACGATGGTGGCGTTCACCACCCTCGCCCTCTGGCTGCTCTCGGAGGCCGCGCAGGGGTAGCGGCGCCGGGTCCGTCGGCCGCGCCGACCTGCGGCGTCCGAGGTTGCGCGCCGCGGGGCGTGGGTAGTCGCGACGCCAGCAACCGTCGAGAGGAGACTCGCCCATGGTCAGCGACACGCTCGCTTACGTCACCCGCGCGGCTCACGACCTCGGTCTCGCCACGTGGTTCGGCGGATCGATGTTCGGCAAGTTCGCGCACAACCCGTCTGTGAAGGCCATCTCGGACCATCGCGACCGCGGCAAGGTCGTCAACGCGGCCTGGAACGGCTACAACGTGCTCAACGGCGTGGGTCTCGGCGCCGCCGCCGTCGGCTGGGCGGGCGCCCGTTTCACCGAGGCGAACCCCGTGCGCATGTCGACCACCGAGAACGCCCTCTCGTTCGCGAAGGACGGCCTCATGGCCGCCGCCGTCGTGACCGGCATCGCCAACGGCGTGCAGGGTGCGCGCCTCGCCCGCCAGGGGCCCGACGGCGCGGTCCCGGTCGAAACGGGCACGAAGCCCGCGCCGGAGACGCCGCCGGAGGCCGCGCGCATCCAGAAGAGCCTCGAGCTGCTCGGCAACGTCAACATCGGCGTCGGCGCGGCGCTCATCGCGGTCAACGCCGTGCTCGCGCAGGTCAACTACAGCCGCCCGCCCGCGCGCCGCGCGCTCCTGCGCCGCAACAACCCGAGCGGCGGGCTCCTCGGCGGCGGCGGCAGCGACGACGGCATCAAGGGCATCAGCCCCTTCAGCATCGGCGCGATCGCCACCGGCGTGCTCAACGAGGTCCGTCGGCGCGCCACGGACTAGCCCCACCCGGGTCCGCCGCTCGCCGCCTCCCCCGGGGGCGGTGAGTGGCGGGGCCCTCGCCCGGGACCGAGCGCCCGAGCCGGCGCTCGGGTGACGACGACGCCTTCGACGCGTGGCTCGCGCGCGTCCGCGAGCGCGCCGACCCCTTCATGGCCTGGCTCGGCGTGCTGTTCGCGCTGCTGCTCGGCTACGAGCTCGCGGTCGAGCTCGGTCCCGTCACGAGGCGGGTCATCACGGCGGTCGGCTGGGCGATCTGGGCGCTCTTCGCCGCCGAGCTCGCCGCCGGGCTCTGGCTGGCCCCGAGCCGCGGGCGCTTTCTGCGCCGCCACTGGCTCCAGCTCGCGGGCCTGCTCGTCCCGACCCTGCGCGTCCTGCGCTTCGTGCGGCTCCTGCGCCTCGGGCGCGCCCTGCCCGCCGCCCGCGTGCTCTCGACCTCGTACCGCACGGCGGGCAGCGCCCGGCGGCTCCTGCGCTCGCGCCTGGGCTACCTCGTCGCCGTGTCCGGCGTCGTGGTCATCGCGGTGGCCGAGCTCGCGTTCCTGTTCGAGCGCTCGCACCCGCGCGGCGTCTTCCCGTCGTTCGGCGACGCCCTCCTGTGGTCCTTCGCCACGGTGGTCGCCCTCCAGGGCGACCCGCGACCGGCGAGCCTCGGCGCCCAGCTCGTCATGCTCGCCGGGTTCACCTTCGGCCTCGTCATCGTCGCCTCGCTGGCCGGCACCGCGGGGGCCTTCCTGCTCGAGCGCCGGGGCGAGCTCGACCGCGAGGGGCGCTGAGCACACCGGCGTCGCCGGGCGGCGGGAAGCGTTCGCCGCGCCCCCGGCGTCAGGTGCTCGGCGCGGTCTGCCCGCCCCCCGCCCTGCGCCGCAGCTCCTTCGCCGCCTGACGCTCGGGGGTGATCTCCACGACGTTCCACACCACGCCGAGCCGCCGCAGGAGGCGGATGAGCAGCGCCGAGGGGTCGAGGGTCTGCTCCCAGCGCTTCAGCCCGTGGTAGGCCGAGCGGGGGAAGGCGTGGTGGTTGTGGTGCCACGCCTCGCCGAGGGAGGGCAGGGCGAGCCACAGCACGTTGCGCGAGTGGTCCTCGACGTCGAAGCGCCGGCGGCCCCAGAAGTGGCAGACGGAGTTGATCGACCAGGTCACGTGGTGCAAGAGGAAGATGCGCACGAGACCACCCCAGAGCAGCCCGGTCGCCGCCGACTTGAGGTCGCCGCCGATGAGCCCGCCGAGCAGGCCGGGCAGGAACACGGAGAGCAGCGCCCACACGGGGAACAGCCGGTGGACCTGGCGCAGGGCGGGGTCCTCGACGATGTCGCGCGCGTAGCGGCGGCGCTGCGCGGTGCCCTGGGTGTGCAGCAGCCAGCCCATGTGCGCGTACCACAGGCCCTTCAGGGCGCCGAACATGCCGTCGCCGCGCCCGACGTGCGGGCTGTGCGGGTCGCCCTCCTCGTCGGCGTGGGCGTGGTGCTTGCGGTGGTCGGCGACCCAGTCGGCGACCGGGCCCTCGATGGCCATGGAGCCCAGGATCGCGAAGACGACCTCGACCGGCTTGGAGGTGGCCAGCGCGCGATGGGTGAACAGCCGGTGGTAGCCGACGGTCACCCCGAAGCCGGTGAGCAGGTAGAAGACCGCGAAGAGGGCCAGGTCGAGCCCCGAGACCGCGCGGTTCCACAGCACGGGGATCGCCACGAGCACGGCCAGGAACGGCAGCCCGACGGCGACGAGGTTGACGCGCTTCTGCGCCTTCGTCACAGGTCGGCCCCCACCGGCTGCACCCTGGGCTCGAACTGCACCCTGGGCTCGAACTGCATCCTGCGCGCCTCCTGCCGGCTCACCCGGCGCTTGCCCCATCGCGCGGCCTGGGCGTACGCGATGAGCTGGTCGAAGTAGTCCGGAAGGGCTGGGGCGCGGAGGGCCTCGCCGAGCCGCTCGCGGGCGCGCCGGTCGTCGAAGTCCACCCGCATCCCGAAGTACGGGAGGTACTGGCTGGCCTGCTCGGCCGCCGGGCCCTCGATGAGGGACTTCGACACCCCCTCGCCGCGGGTCGCCCGCCCGACGAACTCCTCCAGCGTCACGAGGTCGACCGCCGGCCGTCCGAACGCCGCCCCGCCGAGCTCGGCGAGCTCGTCGACCGTCGTCGCGCGCTCGCCGGCCACGAGGTGCAGGGTCTCCCGGGCCGGGCCGGGGCCGGCGGCGACCGCCCAGATCGCGTCGGCGACGACGTCGATGGGCACGGCGTCGATGCGCGTCCCCGGCTCGGCGGGCACCGCGCTGAGCAGGCCGCGGGCGAAGGCGCGCAGCGGCCAGTAGAGGACGTTGAACGCCGTGGTCCAGCCGCTCTGGCGCTCGCCGACGACGATGCTCGGCCGCAGGACGCTGAGGGGCACGTCACCCGCCTCGCTGCGCAGCAGGCGCTCGGCCTCGAACTTCGAGCGCTCGTAGGAGTTGCGGAAGTCCTGCCCGACGTCGTGGTCGTCCTCCGTGAACGTCCCCTGGTGGGTGCCGGCGACGTAGGCCGTCGAGACGTAGATCAGGCGCCGCAGGGCTCCCCGCTCGTGGGCGGCGCGGGCCAGGGCGAGCACGCGCCGGGTCCCGCCCACGTTGACCTCGCGCGCCTCCTCGAGCGGCTGGTCGAAGGCGACGTTGGCGCCGCAGTGCACGATGACTTCGGCGCTTGCCGCGAGCCGCTCCCAGGCCTCGGGATCCAGGCCGAGGTCGGGGGCGATGAGGTCCGCGGCCACCACGGTGACGCGCTCGGCCCGCGCGGCGGCCTCCTCGCCCAGGTCGGCGAGCGCCTCGCGCAGGCGCCGCGCGGCGTCGGCGTCGTCCGTGCCGCGCACGAGCGCGACGACGGGGGCGTCGTGGGCCAGCGCCCGGTCGAGGACCTGCGAGCCCAGGAAGCCGGTGGCGCCCGTGAGGACGACGCTCACGACGGGGCCTCGGCGAGCGACGGGGTGCGCGCGACGGGCGCGCCCATGGCGTGGAAGCCCCCGTCGACGTGCAGGATCTCGCCGGTGATCGCCCGGGCGAGGTCGCTGAGCAGGAAGCAGACCGCGTCCGCGACGGGCTCCGGGTCCTCGACCGCCCAGCCCAGCGGCGCCTGGCGCTCCCACGCGCCCGCGAGCTCGTCGAAGCCGGGGATGCCCCGCGCGGCCACCGTGCCCAGCGGGCCGGCGGCGACGAGGTTGACCCGCACGCCCGCGGGCCCGAGGTCGCGCGCGAGGTAGCGACAGACCGACTCGAGGGCGGCCTTGCTCACCCCCATCCAGTCGTAGAGGGGCCAGGCCACGCTCGCGTCGAAGTCGAGGCCCACGACGCTGCCGCGCCCGCGCTCGAGCAGCGGGGCGAGCGCGGCGGCGAGCGCCTTGAGCGAGAACGCGCTGGTCTGGAAGGCCATCGTCGCGCTCTCCACCGGGGTCTCCAGGAACCGTCCCCCGAGCGCGTCCGGGGGAGCGAAGGCGATGGCGTGCACCGCCCCGTCGAGCGCCCCCCAGCGACCGTCGAGCTCGGCGGCGAGCGCGTCGAAGTGGGCCGGGTCGTTCACGTCGAGCTCGAGGACCGCGGGCGGCCCGGCGAGGCGGTTCGCCGTGCGCTCCGTCAGGCGCCGGGCGCGGCCGAAGCCCGTGAGCACGACCTCCGCGCCGAGCTCCTGGGCGCGGCGGGCCACGTGGAAGGCGATGGACTCCCGGGTCATCACCCCGGTGACGAGCAGGCGCTTGCCCTCGAGCATCAGCGTGCCCACAGGAGCTCGAGCGTGGCCCGTGCCACCGTGCGGCCGCCCTCGTCGGCCACGCTCAGGGCGCAGCCCACGAGACCGGCCTCGTCGCTCACCGGCTTGAGCGAGGCGAGCCTGCCCTCGACGTGGATGGCGCCGCCCGGGAACACGGGCCGCTTGAACACGGCGTCGCTCACCCGGCGCAGGGCGAGCACTCGCTGCGCGTCGAGCGGCACCTGGCCCGCGGCGGCCGAGAGGACGAGCAGCCCGTGGGCGATGCGGCGCCCGAACGGCCCGGCCGAGGCGAAGGCGTCGTCGACGTGGAGCGGGTGGTGGTCGCCCGTGAGCTCGGCGAACGCGAGCACGTCGGCGTCGCTGAGCACCCGGGGCGCGCAGACGAACCGCGCGCCCTCCTCGAGCTCGTCGAAGGGCCGCGAGAACAGCGACTCAGAGGGGGATGTTGGCGACGCGCTCACGCTGCCTCCGCTCGCTGCTGATCATGGACAGTGCCCAGACGAACCGCCGGCGTGTGTCCTCCGGCGCCACGAGCTCGTCCACGAACCCCTCCCGCACCGCGCGGCGCGCGTCGAGGTGCTCGTCGGCGTACGCGTCGGCCAGCCGGTCGCGCTCGCGGGCGGGCTCCTCGGCGGCGGCGAGCTCCCGGCGGTGCAGGATGCCGACCGCCTGGGGCGCCCCCATGACCCCAAGCTTCGCGCTCGGCCAGGCAAACACGAAGTCGGCGCCCAGCCCCCGCGAGTTCATGGCGATGTTCGCGCCGCCGAAGCTCTTGCGCAGCACGACCGTGACGCGCGGGACCTTCGCCTCGGCGAAGGCGAAGACGAGCTTCGCGCCGTGGCGGATGACGCCGGCCCGCTCCTGGGCGGTGCCGGGCATGTAGCCCGGCGTGTCCACGAGCACGGCGAGCGGCAGCCCGTAGGCGTTGCAGGTGCGGACGAAGCGCGCCGCCTTCTGGGCGGCGTCGGCGTCGATGACCCCGCCGAGGTGGCGGGGCTGGTTGGCCACGACGCCGACGGAGCGCCCGTCCATGCGCGCGAAGCCGCACACCATGTTGCGCGCCCACCGGGCCGACACCTCGAGCAGCCGCCCGCCGTCCACGATGCGCGCAATCACGTCGCGCACGTCGTAGACCCGGCGGCTGAGGCCGGGCACGACGTCGCCCGGGCTGCCGGCCAGCGGCTCCTCCGGCGCCCCGGGGGAGGGGGTGTCGAGCCAGCACTGGGGCAGGTGGTCGAGCAGCTCGCGGGCCAGGCCCGCGGCCTGGGCGTCGTCCTCCACGACGAACTGGCACACCCCGTTGCGGTCGTGGACCCGCGGGCCGCCGAGCTCGTGGGCGTCGACGTCCTCGCCGCACACCTCGCGCACGACCCCGGGCCCGGTGAGGAACATGCTCGCCTCCCGGGTCATGACCACGAAGTCGGTGAGTGCGGGGGAGTAGGAGCCGCCGCCGGCCGATGTCCCGGCGATGACCGAGATCTGGGGGACCTTGCCCGACAGGGCGACGTTCGCCGCGAACACCTGCGCGTAGCCCGAGAGCGCCGCCAGGCCCTCCTGCAGGCGCGCGCCGGCGGACTCGATGAACGACACGACCGGGGCGTGGGAGCGCTCGGCCAGGCGCAGGACGCGCACGATGCTGGTCGCATGGGCCTCGCCGAGCGAGCCGCCGGCGAAGCTCGGGTCCTGCGCGTAGCAGAAGACGGGCTGGCCGCCGACGCGCCCGGCGCCGGCGAGGACCCCGTCGTCGGGTCGGGTGAAGCGCCCGCCCATGCGCGACGAGGTCGCCTCCGTGCGGATGAGCTCGAGCGAGCCCGGGTCGCACAGCGCCTCGAGGCGCTCGAGCGGGGTCAGCCGCAGCCGGGTGGCGACGGTCACCCGTCCACCCCGAGCACGAGCACCGCGTTGTGGCCGCCGAAGCCGAACGAGTTCGAGAGGGCGACGAGCCGGGGGCCGTGGCCGTTGCCGTCGCCGCGCGGCTCGAGCCGGCGCGGGGCGTCGGGCACGAAGTCGATGCCGCCGAGCTCGGGGTCCTCCTGCTCGAGGCCGAGCGTCGGGGGTGCGACCCGGTCGCGCAGGGCGAGCACGGTGGCCACCGCCTCCACGGCGCCCGCGGCGCCGAGCAGGTGCCCGATGGACGACTTCGTCGAGGAGACGGGGACGCGTCCCGCCCGTTCGCCGAGCGCGGTCTTCACGGCCACGGTCTCCGCCTTGTCGTTGAGCGGCGTCGAGGTCCCGTGGGCGTTGACGTAGTCGACGGCCTCGGGGTCGAGCTCGGCGTCGCGCAGCGCGAGCTCGATCGCCTTCGCCGCGCCGCGACCGGCGGGCTCGGGGGCGGTGATGTGGTGGGCGTCGGCGGTCGAGGCGTAGCCCAGGATCTCGCCGAGGATGGTGGCGCCGCGAGCCAGGGCGGCCTCGCGCTCCTCGAGCACGAGCACCCCCGCGCCCTCGCCCATGACGAAGCCGTCCCGGCGCTGGTCGAAGGGGCGTGAAACCCCGCTGTCCGAGAGCGCGCCGAGGTTCGCGAAGGCGGCGATGGACAGCGGGGTCATCGCGGCCTCGGCGCCGCCGGCGACGGCCGCGTCCGCCTCGCCGACCTGCACCATGCGCAGGGCGGCCCCGAGCGACTGGGCGCCGGCCGCGCAGGCCGAGACGACGCCGTAGGTCTGGCCCTCGAGGCCGTAGCGCAGCGAGAGGGCGGCCGGGGCGGCGTTCGCCATGAGCAGGGGCACGGAGAGCGGGGAGACCTTCTTCGGCCCGTCGTCGCGCAGGTGGTCATGCTCGTGCTCGATGGTGCCGATCCCGCCGATGCCCGTGCCCACGACGCAGCCGACGCGCTCGGCGTCGTAGGGGACGCCCCCGGCCCAGCCCGCCTGCTCGACCGCCTCGTCGCCGGCGACCATGGCCATCTGGGTGAAGCGGTCGGCCCGGCGGGCTTCCTTCGCCGAGAGCGACGCCTTCGGGTCGAACTCGAGCGCGCGGCCCTCGCCGTCGCGGATGCCCGACTCGCCGGCGAGCCAGCGCTCGTGCAGGGTGCGCGCGCCGTGGCCCAGCGGGGTCACGGCGCCCATCCCGGTGATGACGACGCGTCGCCTCATGTCATCCGGGAGACGATGAGGTCGACGGCGTCGCCGACCGTGTTGACCTTGGCGGCGTCCTCGCCCTTGATCTCGACGCCGTACTCGTCCTCGACGACCTGGCCGAGCTCAGCCATGTCGAGCGAGTCGATGTCGAGCTCCTCGAGGGTGGCCTCGGGCGTGATGTCCTCCTTGTCGGGCCCGAAGGTCGCGAGGGTCTCGATGACCTTCTGCTCGACCTCGGGGCGGCTGGCGGTGGCCATGTTCGCTCCTCCTCTAGGCGGTCAGGCCGCCGTCGACGGTCAGGGTGGTGCCGGTCACGTAGGACGCCTCGTCGGAGGCCAGGAACCGCACCGCGGCGGCGACCTCCTCCGGGCGTCCCACGCGGCGGGCCGGGATGTGCTCGGCGAGGCTGTCGCCGAGGCTCGCGGTCATGTCCGTGGCGATGACCCCGGGGGCCACCGCGTTGACGGTGATGCCCCGGCGGGCGACCTCGGCGGCGACCGTCCTGGTCATGCCGATGAGGCCGGCCTTCGCGGCGGCGTAGTTCGCCTGCCCGGGGTTCGCGCGCAGGCCGACGATGGAGGCGACGTTCACGATGCGCCCGAAGCGCGCCTTCAGCATGGGGCGCAGGGCGCCGCGGGTCAGCCGGAAGGACGCGGTGAGGTTCACGTCGACGACGCGCTGCCAGGCGTCGTCGCCGAGCTGGGGCGAGAGGGCGTCGGCGGTGATCCCCGCGTTGTTGACGAGCACGAGCACGGGGCCGAAGGCCTGCTCCGCGTCGCGCAGGAGCCCGTCGGCCTGCTCCGCGTCGCCCACGTCGGCGCGCACGGCCTGCGCGCGCCCCCCGGAGCCCTCGATGTCGCGCACGACATCCGCCGCCGCGTCCTCGCCCGAGCGGAAGTTCACGACGACGGGCCAGCCCTCGGCGGCGAGGGCCCGGGCGATCGCGGCACCGATGCCGCGCGAGGCGCCCGTGACCACCGCGGTCCCCTCGCGCGCGGTCACTCGCCCCTCCACTCCACGACGCCCGCGCCCCAGGTGAAGCCCGCGCCGAAGGCGGCGAGCACGACCCGGCTGCCCTCGCTCAGCCGGCCATCCTGCTCGGCCTCCCAGAGGGCGAGGGGCACGGTGGCCGCGGAGGTGTTGCCGTAGCGGTCGATGCAGTCGACCACGCGCTCCATGGGTACGCCGAGGCGCTCGGCCACCGCGCGCAGGATGCGGCGGTTCGCCTGGTGGACGACGACGAGGTCGATGTCGTCGAGCCCGAGCCCCGCGCGCTCGACGGCGTCGGGGATCGTCTCCGTCAGGCGCCGCACCGCCGCGCGGAACGTCTCCTGGCCGGCCATGGCGATGAGGCCGTCGCGCGGGGCCAGGATGTTCTGGGCGCCCGACCCGTCGGCGCCGAAGGCGAAGGGCCCGAAGCGGGGGCCGAGGCGTCCCCCGACGACCAGCGCGCCGGCGCCGTCGCCGAACAGGGCGGCCGTCGAGCGGTCGTCGGGGTCCGTGATGCGGTGCAGGGCGTCCGCCCCGACGACGAGGACGTGCCGGGCGCGCCCCGACTCGAGCCAGCCCGCGGCCAGCGAGAGCGCCGCGACGAAGCCGGTGCAGGCGGCCCCCACGTCGAACGCCGCGCCGCTCAGGCCGAGGGCGTGGGCCACGAGCGGGGCGGTGTTCGGCATGACCTCGTCGGCCGAGGTCGTCGCCACGAGGACGAGGTCGATCTCGTCGCGGGGGACGCCGGAGCGGTCGAGCGCGCGCTCGGCGGCGGCCGTCGCCAGGTCGCTCAGGCGCTCGTCGGGCCCGAGCACGCGGCGCTCGCTGATCCCCGTGCGCGACTCGATCCACCCCTCGGCCACGCCGATGCGCGCCGCGATGGGGGCGTTGGGCACGACGCGCTCGGGCAGCGCCACGCCCAGGGCGGGCGTGCCCAGGAGGGGTGGGCTAACCATGGGCGGCCAGCGCGCTGTCGAGGGTGACGAGCTCGGGGTCGTCCAGCGTCCGCTTCACGAGGCCGGCGAGCACCTTGCCCGGCCCGACCTCCACGAAGCGCTCCGCGCCGAGCCCCCGCAGGGCGAGCACGATCTCGCGCCAGCGCACGGGCGCGGTGAGCGCGGCGACGAGGCCCGCTCGGACGTCGTCGAAGGGGGCGGCGGTGGCGCAGGAGAAGACGGGCAGGCGAGGGGCGCGCACCTCGATGGCGTCGAGCGCGCGGGCGAAGGGCTCCTCCGCGCTCGCCATGAGGGGCGAGTGGAACGCGCAGGCGACCGGCAGGCGGCGGGCCGCGCGTGCGCCGACGGCCTTCGCGTCGCCCGCCGCGGGGTCGAGCGCTTCGACCGGGCCGGCGAGCACGACCTGGCCGGGGGAGTTGTCGTTGGCGACGACGAGGCCGTGGCGCTCGGCGAGGGTCCGCGCCGCGTCGAGGTCGCCGCCGAGCAGGGCGAGCATGCCCCCGGCGGGGGCGTCGTCCATGAGGCGCCCGCGGGTGGCGACGAGGTCCACGCCGTCGCGCTCGCCGATCGCCCCGGCGGCCACGAGGGCGGAGATCTCCCCGAGCGAGTGGCCGGCGAAGGCGACGCCGGAGGGCCGGCCGAGGGCCTCCCACCCCGCGAGGCTCGCGATGAGGATCGCGGGCTGGTCGAAGCGGCTCCCCTCGCCCACGTGCGCGAACGGGTCCTCGCCGAGCGCGCTGGCGGCCACCTCGAGCAGATCGGGCCGCACGCGCGCCACGAGGTCGCGCATGTCGGGCGTCTGGCTGCCCTGGCCCGGGAAGAGGACGGCGCTCGTCATCGGCACCTCTCACTCCCCAGTGAAGGGATCGTTACCGGTCAACCCCCCGCATGGGGGGCGCGTTCGGGTGGACTGGCGGGTGCAGCGCGCCCTGCGGCACCGACGGGCGTCCCGGGCGCTCCAGCCCGCGGCCGCGGCGGCGCCGATCGTCTCCGTGATGGCTCGCGCGCGCCCATCCGACGACGACGGACCCCTTCGACCTGCCGCTGCGGGCCACGACGGTGCGCGCCGGCGTCGCGCTGACCTACGCGGTGTGCGCCGCGCTCGTCGCGTACCTCCGCAGACGTGGTCGGCGCCCCACCGCCCCCTCGCCGCCGCGCTCGTGGCGGTCGGCGTGGCCAGCGCGGTCCTCGTCGGCCTCCTGCCCACGGACGCGATCACCCGAGGCCGCTGGCGCGAGCCGTTCTTCCTGGCCTGGAGCCTCCTCGAGGTCGGGCTGATCCTCGCGCTGCTCGTGCTCGAGGGGGAGGGCACGAGCCCCGTGGCCGCCCTCCTGTTCGTCCCCATGGTGTTCGCCCCGGTCTCCTACCTTCTGCTCACCGTCGTCGCGGTGGGCGCCGTCGCCGTCGCGGGCTACGTCGCCGTGGGCCTCGCGGTGGGGCGGCGCGGCCCGAGCTCGTGCTGCTCTTCGCCGTGTCGCTCGCGCTGACCGTCTGGGTCAGCGCGTGGCACGCGCGCAGCCACGGCGAGCAGCGCGAGCGCCTCGCGACCTCTCGCGCACGGACCCGCTCACAGGCTGCCTGAACCGCCGGGGCTTCGAGGAGCGCCTCGCGCCGGAGGTGGGCGCCGCGGATCGCACCCCCGCGCCGCTCGGCCTCCTGCTCGTCGACCTCGACGACTTCAAGGCGGTCAACGACACGCGCGGCCACGCGGCGGGCGACGAGCTGCTCGCGTGGGTCGCCGCGACCCTAGGGGCCGGCCTGCGCCCGCTCGACGCCGTGGGCCGGCTCGGCGGCGACGAGTTCGCCGTCCTCGTGCCCCGCACGTCGCGGCCCGAGCTCGACGAGCTCGCGGAGCGGCTGCGGGCCGCGCTCGGGGGGCGCGTCGGAGCCTCGGTGGGCGTCGCCGCGGCGCCGCACGACGGCGCGATGGGCGAGGAGCTCCTGCGCCGGGGCGACGCGCGCCTGTACGCGCGCAAGCATGCGCGGTTCGCGCGCGGGGCGCCGGGCGACCTCGCGGCCCTGCCGGCCGCCCCCTAGGCCAGGAGCCCCAGGCGCTGGGCGCGCTGCACCGCGTCGGCCCGGTTGCGGGCGCCGAGCTTGCGGTACACGGCGCTCGTGTGCTCCTTGATCGTGTGCGGCGAGAGGTAGAGCTCCCCCGCGATCTCGCGGTTCGTGCGCCCCGCGGCCACGAGGCCGAGCACCTCGCGCTCGCGCTCGCTGAGGTCGACGCCCGGGGCGCCGGCGGGCTCGAAGACCTCGAGGCCGAGCGCGACCATGCGCACCGCGCGAGCGATGTCGCTCGCCGACCACGACTTGGGCACGAAGCCCGACGCACCGACGCTGCGCGCGGCGGCGACGGAGATCCGGCCCGCGCCCGACACGAGCAGCACGCGGGTGAGCGGGGAGGCCTCGCGCAGGCGCTCGGCGACCTCCGCCCCCGACTCGTGGCCGAGCAGCAGGTCCACGAGGGCGACGTGGGGGCGACGCTGGCCGGCGAGCTCGACCGCCTCCGCGCCCCCGCGGGCCACGAGGCACTCGGCCACCCAGGGCAGCTCGGTGAGCACGAGGCGCAGGCCCCAGACGACGACGTCGTGGTCGTCGGCCACGAGCACGCGCAGGCGGTCCTCAGCCATCGCCGTCCAGCGGCACGGTCAGGCGCACCTCCCACGTGCCCGGCGGGCGCGGCCCGAACTCGAGGAGCCCCCCCTCCTGCAGGGCCTCGAAGGCGGCGAGGCGCAGCCCGAGCCCCTGGGCGCGAGGCGCGCCGTCCACGACGCCGTCGTTGACGACGCGCAGCTCGAGCGTCTCCTCGCCGCGGCTCGCGCACACGGCGATGCGCGAGGGCGCGGCGTGCTTGCGCGCGTTGCGCACCGCCTCGGCGAGCACGGACTGGGCCAGGGGCTCGAGGCGGGCGGGGACGGCGAGCTCGGCCTCCTCGCCGCCCGGGCGCTCCACCTCGAGCTCCGGGTGGCGGCGGGCGAGGCGCTCGAGCTCCTGCTCGAGGGTGGTCGTCGTCTCGGGCGACGGGCGCCCGAGGGGGCGCTGGATCGCGTTGCGCAGGTCGACGAGCGCGAGCTGCACCTCGTCGCGGCAGCGGGCCCGCAGCTCGTCGGGCAGGTCGCCCGCAGCCGAGAGGGCGAGCGAGACCCCGAAGAGCCGCTGCACGACGCCGTCGTGAATTTCGCGGGCGAGGTCGATCCGGTCCTGCAGCGTCTTCGCGCGCTCCTGCTGCCGGGTGGCCAGGCGCGAGGCGGTGGCCAGGCCCGCGACCTTGCCGATCGCCCACAGGAGCTCCTTCTGGGCGTCCGTGGGCGCGAAGTCGTCCGACCCGCGGTCGGCGAGGAGCACGCCGTAGCCGTGCCCGGCCGCCGACATGGGGGCGACGAGCACGGTGCGCAGCGCGAGGGCCTCGACGTAGCGGCGCGGCAGGGCGTCCTCGCGGTCGGCCTGCACGACGAGGACCGCGTCCTCCTCGAGTGCGCGTCGGGCCACGGGGGCCATGTCCGCGCGCGCGTCGGCGACCAGCGCGAGGTCGACGCCGTGGCTGCCCGCGGCGTGCACGTCGCGCAGGGGCTCGTCGTAGAGGAACACGACGGCGCGGCGCAGGCCGCAGAGCTCGCAGGCCGCCGTGGCCAGCCGGTTCCAGAACTCCGAGGAGGGCGTGGCGGCCTCGGCCTCCCCGAGCAGGCTCGCCACGAGGTGCAGCGCGTGGACGGACACGGGCGCGCGCATGCGCTCGAACACGCCCTCCTCCACGAGGCGCTCGAGGCGCTCGCGCAGCGCCGCGCGGGCCTGGCCGAGGTCCGGTCGGAGGTCGTCGAGGCGCCGGATGGGCAAGAGGCGGAGCCTATCCGGGGGGCGCTAGCATGGCCCGCGCCATGGCCCGTGGAGACGTCCGTATCGCCATCACCCTCGCCTGCGAGGAGTGCAAGCGGCGCAACTACCAGACGAACAAGTCGAAGCGCAACAACCCCGACCGGGTGACCCTGCGGAAGTTCTGCAAGTGGTGCCGTCGGCACACGAGCCACCGCGAGACCCGGTAGTCCCCTCGTGGCCCGCCACCGTCAGCGCGCCCGCGAGCGCAAGGACCGCCTGCACCGGGACAACGTCCCGGGCTCGCTCGACCACGCCTCGGGTGAGGTCGAGGAGGTCGAGGCCGCCATCGTCGCGGGGGCCGACGGCGAGCCCGCGGACCTGACGGACGGCGACGCGGCCGGCCTTACCGACGACGATCGCGCGGGGGGCGGCCCGGCGACGGCGACCGCGCCCCGCGAACGCCTCGGGGCCGAGGCGCCGGTGGAGGGCGCCGGCGGCGGGCGCTTCCTCAACTTCCTCAAGGCCTGCTGGGCGGAGCTCCAGCGGGTGCAGTGGCCCGACCGGCGCCAGGTCGCGCAGGCCACGGCCGTCGTCCTCGGCTTCGTCGTCGTGGCCGGCGCCTTCCTCGGGCTCGCCGACCTCGTCGCCGAGCAGATCGTCGACCTCATCATCTGACATGTTCCGCTGGTACGTCGTCAACACCTACTCCGGCCACGAGAACAAGGTCAAGCAGAACCTGGAGCACCGGGTGAGCTCGCTGGGCCAGCGGCGCAACGTGCGCCAGGTCGTCGTGCCCACGGAGTCCGTGTCCGAGATGAAGGACAACCAGAAGATCACGGTCGAGAAGCGCACGATGCCGGGCTACGTGCTCGTGAACATGGACCTCAACGAGGACTCGTGGAGCCTCGTGAAGGAGACCCCGGGCGTGACCGGCTTCGTCGGCGCCTCGAACGAGCCCGTCCCGCTGACGCAGGGCGAGGTGGACCGCCTCCTGCACCGCGAGGTCGCCGTCCGCGAGCGCACGAAGGCGAAGTTCGACATGGGCGAGACGGTGAAGGTCATCAGCGGCCCCCTCGCCGACTTCTCGGGCGAGATCTCCGAGATCAACGAGGACGCGAGCCGCCTCAAGGTGCTCGTCTCCATCTTCGGCCGGGAGACCCCGGTCGAGGTCGGCTTCGACCAGGTGAAGAAGGTCTAGGGAGCAGACGTCATGGCACGCAAGGTCCGCACGACGATCCGCCTCCAGGCCCTCGGGGGCCAGGCCACGCCGGCCCCGCCGGTGGGGCCCGCGCTCGGCCAGCACGGCATCAACATCATGGAGTTCGTCAAGGCGTTCAACGCCCAGACGGCGGGCGACACGGGCACGATCATCCCCGTCGTCATCACGGTCTACGAGGACCGGACGTTCACCTTCGTCACGAAGACGCCGCCCGCCGCCGTGCTCATCAAGCAGGCGCTGAGCCTCGACAAGGGGTCGGCCGAGCCGCACCGCGAGAAGGTCGGGCGCATCACGGGCGACCAGCTGCGTCAGATCGCCGAGAAGAAGCTCCCGGACCTCAACGCGCACACCGTCGAGGAGGCGATCCCCATCATCGCCGGCACCGCGCGGTCGATGGGCGTGGAGGTGACCGACTGATGCCGAAGCACGGCAAGCGCTACCTCGAGGCGAGGGGCCTCGTCGACCGCGAGCGCGAGTACAGCCCGGCCGAGGCGGTCCGCCTCCTCAAGGGCCTGCCTGCCCCGAAGTTCGTCGAGGCGGTCGAGATCCACGTGCGCACGGGCCTCAACGTCCGCCACGCCGACGAGCAGCTGCGGGGGACGATCGCACTGCCCAACGGCCTCGGCCGCTCCGTGAGCGTGGCGGTGTTCGCCAAGGGCGACAAGGCGCGCGAGGCCGAGGAGGCCGGCGCCGACGTCGTCGGCGCCGAGGACCTCGCCCAGCGGGTGCAGGACGGGTTCACGGACTTCGACGTCGCCATCGCCACGCCCGACCTCATGCCCGTCGTCGGGCGGCTCGGTCGCATCCTCGGTCCCCAGGGCAAGATGCCGAACCCGCGGGTCGGGACCGTCACGATGGACGTGGGCCGCGCCGTGGAGGAGTCCAAGGCGGGCAAGGTCGAGTACCGGACGGATCGCACGGCGAACGTGCACCTGGTCATCGGCCGCCGCGACTTCGAGGACACCGCGCTGCTCGAGAACTTCCAGGCCGTCCTCGACGAGCTCAACCGGGCCAAGCCGTCGGCCGCGAAGGGCCGGTACCTGCACTCGATCACCCTCGCCGCGACCATGGGCCCCGGCGTGAAGATCGATCCCAGCCGAACCCGCGACGCCGTGGAGGAGCCCGCCGCCGAGGCGGTCGCCACCCCCTAGTCGCGCCAACCCGAGACCTCCGGCCTGGCACACCCGGACGCCGTCGCAGGCGGCCCGCGTCGTGACTGCAAGCCCGGAGCAGGAGGCAGATGAACCGAGAGCAGAAGGCCGCGACGATCGCCGAGATCGTCGCCGAGATCCGGCAGGCCCAGGCGGTGTTCGCCGTGGACTACCGAGGGATGTCCGTCCCCCAGGCGGCGGAGCTGCGCACGCAGCTGCGCGACGCCGACACGACGCTGCGCGTCGTGAAGAACACGCTCACGGAGCGCGCGGCGGGCGAGGCGGGGACGCCGGGCCTCACCCCGCTGCTCGAGGGTCCCACGGCGCTCGCCTTCGTGCGCGGCGACGCCGCGCAGGCGGCGAAGGCGCTGCGGGACTACGGGCGCCGCGTCGACCTCCTGCCCTTCAAGGGGGGGGTCATGGAGGGCGCGACGCTCGACGCCGACCAGGTGCGGGCGATCGCCGGTCTGCCCTCGCGCGCCGTGCTCTACGGGCAGCTCGTCGGCGTCGTCGCCCACCCGATCGCGGGCCTGGCCCGCACCCTGAACGCGCTCGTGTCCGGCCTCGCCATCGCGCTGGGGCAGATCCAGGAGCAGGGCCTGCTCGGCCAGGGGGGCGAGGCTGCGGCTCCGGCTGCGGACGGCGCCCCGGCGCCCGCGGCGGAGGTCGCCCAGGATCCCCCGGGCGAGGACCCCGACGCCGGCCCCGCGAGCACGCCCGACGACCCCCAGCCCGACCAGGCCGAGGGCGACAACGCAGACACCGCTACCGACGCTGAAGCGACCCAGGAGTAAGACATGCCTTCAACCCAGGAGTGGATCGACGAGCTCAAGGGCATCACGGTGCTCGAGCTCGCGGAGCGCATCAAGGCGCTCGAGGAGGAGTTCGGCGTATCGGCGACGGCCGTCGCCGCCGCGGCCCCCGCGGCCGGGGGCGACGGGGCGGGCGCGGACGGCGCCGCAGCCGAGGAGCCGTCGACCTTCGACGTCGTGCTCACCGCGGCGGGCGACAAGAAGATCCAGGTCATCAAGGTCGTGCGCGCCGCGACCGGCCTCGGCCTGAAGGAGGCCAAGGCGCTCGTGGACGAGGCCCCCAAGCCCATCCGCGAGGCGCTCGACCGCGACGAGGCCGAGAAGCTCAAGGGCGAGCTCGAGGAGGCCGGCGGGCAGGTCGAGCTGAAGTAGCCGGGGGGCGCGGCGTCGTCCGCCAGGCAGGTTCGCGGGGTGGCCGTCGGCCACCCCGTCCTGCCCGCCGCTACCCCCGCGGGAGGGACCGGTCCGCCGGCTCGTGCGGTGCGGCGGTCAGGGGCGAGGCGCCGGCGGGCACCCGGGCCCGTGCCTCCGCGAGGATCTCCTGGAGCTCCGCCTCGACGGCGTCCGCGTCCTCGACGGGGGGCAGCGCAGGGACGGGAGCCCGGAGCCGAGCCCGCCGGAGACGCAGCCCGGCGCCCGCGCCGAGCGCCAGCAGCACCGCGATCGAGGCTGCGAGCCAGGCCGGGACGACGGGGCCGTGCTCGCCTGCCACCGGCGAGGCGCTCAGGCGTGCCCGACCTTCCGGTGCTGTCGTCACCGGTTGGGCGACCGCCAGCGGAGGTGAGCCCTCCCATGCGCGCCGCCGCCACCGGAAGGTGGCCTTGCCCCCGGCTCGAGCCTGCTCGCGCGCCGACCGCTCCCGCAACGCGGCCGTGCGCAGCCGGGCGCTGCGAGCGGGGGGCGGGGCGGGCGCCGCGGACGAGACG
>JALYMR010000066.1 GCA_030773615.1 Actinomycetota bacterium | reverse complement strand
AACGTGTCGTTCATGGTCGGCCTGGCCTTCGCGGTCGCCGCCAGCGCGAACTTCCCGGCCCTGCTGCTCGCCCTGAGCTGGCGCCGGTTCAACACGACGGGCGCCGTCGTCGGCGTGCTCGTGGGCGTCATCAGCTCGATCGGCCTCGTCATCGCGAGCCCGGGCGTGTGGCCCGGCCCGGACTCCGAGGGCGGCCTGTTCTCGTGGTGGACGCTGGCCAACCCGGGCATCGTCTCGATCCCGCTCGGCTTCGCCGCCTGCGTCCTGGGCACGCTGCTCGGCGAGGCGCTCGAGAGCCGCGGCGAGCGCCGGGTCCAGGAGCGCTCGTTCCACGAGCTCTACGTGCGCTCGGAGACGGGCCTCGGCGCCGAGGGCGCGGTGGCGCACTGACGTACTCCGGGTAGGGAGGACACCACCATGGCGACGCAACCACAGGACCTCAACCAGCGCCTCGAGGAGCTCGGCGAGGTCGAGCGCTTCGAGGTGCCCGAGGAGTTCCGCGCGCACGCGCTCATCCAGGACGAGCGCGTGCACGAGGCCGCGGCCCGCGACCCGGAGGGGTGGTGGGCCGAGCAGGCCCGCGCCCTGCACTGGTTCCGCGAGTGGGACTCGGTGCTCGACGAGTCGAACCCACCCTTCTACCGGTGGTTCGAGGGCGGCACGACCAACGCGGCCTACAACTGCCTCGACCGGCACGTCGAGGCCGGCCTCGGCGAGCGCGTCGCCCTGCGCTGGCGCGGGGAGGAGGGCGAGGAGCGCGACATCACGTACGCGGAGCTGCACCGCGACGTCCAGCGCTTCGCCAACGCCCTGAAGGACGAGGGGGTCAAGCAGGGCGACGTCGTCGGGATCTTCCTGCCGATGATCCCCGAGGTCGTCGTCGCGATGCTGGCCTGCGCACGCATCGGTGCCCCCCACAACGTCGTCTTCGGCGGCTTCTCGCCCGAGTCGGTGAAGGACCGCATGGCCTTCTCGCAGGCCAGGGCGCTCATCACCGTCGACGGCGCCCGGCGCAAGGGCAGGACCGCGCCGATCAAGGAGGAGGTCGACGCCATCCTCGGCGACGTCCCCTCGATTGAGCGGGTCTTCGTCGTGCGCAGCACGGGCGGCGACTGCCCCATGCAGGAGGGGCGCGACGTCTGGTTCCAGGACGCGCTGGAGCGGGCGGACCCGGACTGCCCGGCCGCCGAGCTCGACGCGGAGCACCCCCTGTTCATTCTCTACTCCTCGGGCTCGACGGCGAAGCCGAAGGGGATCCTGCACACGACGGGCGGCTACCTCACCGGCGTGGCCTGGACGACGAAGCACGTCTTCGACCTCAGGCCCGAGTCCGACGTGTACTGGTGCACGGCCGACGTGGGCTGGATCACCGGGCACTCCTACATCGTCTACGGGCCGCTGCTCAACGGCGTGACCTCGGTGATGTACGAGGGCGCCCCGGACTACCCCGACAAGGACATCTGGTGGGAGCTCGTCGAGCGCCTCGGGGTGACGGTCTTCTACACGGCGCCGACCGCGATCCGGTCGTGCATGAAGTGGGGCCCCGAGTACCCCGAGCGCCACGACCTCTCGTCCCTGCGGCTGCTGGGCACGGTCGGTGAGCCGATCAACCCGAAGGCCTGGCTCTGGTACTGGCAGGTCGTCGGGGGTGGGCGCTGCCCAGTGGTCGACACCTGGTGGCAGACGGAGACGGCCCAGCTCATGATCACGACGCTGCCCGGGGCCCAGGCGGCGAAGCCGGGGTCGGCGGGGCGGCCGCTGCCGGGCATCGACGCCGACGTCGTCGACGAGTCGACGGGCGAGCCCGTCGAGCCGGGCAAGCAGGGCCTGCTCGTCCTCCGGCGCCCGTGGCCGGGAATGCTGCGCACGCTCTACCGCGACGACGAGCGCTTCGTGGAGACGTACTTCAGCCGCATGGGCAGGGAGACCTACGTCGTGGGCGACGCGGCGCGGCGGGACGCGGACGGCTACTTGTGGATCATCGGGCGCATCGACGACGTGATCAACGTCTCCGGGCACCGCATGTCCACCGCGGAGATCGAGTCGGCCATCGTCTCCCACGAGCAGGTCGCCGAGGCCGCCGTCATCGGCCAGAGCGACGAGCAGACGGGCCAGGCGATCTGCGCCTTCGTCACCCTCGAGGGCCACCGCGAGGGGTCCGACGAGCTCGTCGGCGAGCTGCGCGAGCACGTGGCGACGCGCATCGGCAAGCTCGCCCGGCCCAAGCGGATCATCTGGTCGGACGACCTGCCCAAGACCCGCTCGGGGAAGATCATGCGCCGGCTGCTGCGCGACATCGCCGAGGGCCGCGAGCTCGGCGACGTGACGACCCTGCGCGACCCGAACGTGATGCAGCAGCTGCAGGGTCGCGTGCAGCAGCTCCAGAAGCAGGAGGACTAGGGCAGGCGGGGGCACGCTGCCGGCGCGCCCCCGCGGTCCGAGCGCTCGCGCTCCTCGAGCGAGCCGAGGCTGACGCGCCGGGCAGGGAACTCGCGTCCTCCCGAGGTGCTCGGAGGGCGATGAGGTCGCCGAACCGGGGCTGAAGCTCGCGCACGCGCTCAAGCGCCGCCCGCCGCAGGTCGAGATCCCGCGCGTCGGCCACCCGCCGATGCTCCTGGGTCAGCGCGCTTGCAGCAGGGGCGCGACGAGCGCGGCGACGCGCTCGGCGAGCCGCTCGCGCTCGCGCGAGTCGGCCGGCGCGTCGAACGCGGTGACCTCGACGCCGAGCACGGTCGCGCTCTCGGCCACCCCGCGCAGGACCTCTTCGAGGCCCGCCTCGGAGAGCCCCCCCTGGGTCGGGACCTGGGTGGTGGGGAAGGCGTCCGGGTCGAGCACGTCGAGGTCGAGGTGCACGAAGACCGGCTCGTCCTGGACGGCGACCCGCACGCGAGCGGGCAGGTCGCTGGTGACCCCGAGGAGGTGCGCGCGGGTGTCGGCGAGCAGCTCGCGCTCGCCCTCGTCGAGGTCGCGCACGCCGGCGAGCACGACCTGGTCGGGGGCCACGGCGCCCTCGAAGCCCGTGTCCCACACGCCGCATCCCCCGGCGAGGCACATGCCGCCCAGGTAGCCGCTCTCCGACGTGCCGGGGCTGTTGAAGTCGCCGTGGGCGTCGAGCCAGAGCACGCGCGCGTCGGGGCGCTCCCGGGCCAGGGCGGCGAGGGTGGTCACCGCCACGGAGCACTCCCCGGCGGCGACGAGCAGGGGCCGCTCGGCGGCGAAGGCCTCGTCGGCCAGCGCGCCCACCTCGTCAAGGCACGCGCGAGCGCCCCGCAGGTCGTCCTCCCAGCGGCGTCGGGGCAGCTCGCGGGTGGGCTCGCCCAGGGCGTGCGGCTGCGCTCCCAGTCGGCGGCCCAGGGCACGGGCGAGCGCGTGGGCCCCGAGCGCCGGCCCGGGGGCGGTGTCGGAGGTGCGGCAGAGGACGGCGACGGCGGTGAGGTCCGGCGCGGGCACCTACGGCGCGGCCACCGCGGCCTGGGCCCGGTTCTCCTCGAGCTTCGCGTCGACCAGGCCGACGATCTCGTCGAGCGCCTCGGACCGCATGCCCTGCTGCGCGGCGATCGTCTTCACGAGGCAGTCCACCCGCTCGATGTTCCGCGCCCCCGCGCTCAGGGCGCGGGCCGCCGACGACGGGCTCATGAGGCTGCTCGCAGCGTTGGCGTACTTCTCGAAGGGCACGACGTCGCTCTCCGAGGCGCCCAGCGTCTCGCACACCTCGACGACCCAGGCGTAGATCCCCTGCGCGGCCTCGGGGTCGCCGTGCACGGTGTCGCGGATGGACTGCACGCCGTCGGGGCGGATGCAGCGGTAGTTGCCCGCCATGAGCATGCTCCACTTCGCGAAGGGCGCGAAGACGGAGTCGTGGACCTTGAGCTTGACCGGGAGCTCGATCTCCTCGCCGTCCACCGGAAACCGGCACGCTTCGATGTCGGCCTCGAGCTCGCGCAGCAGCGCGGTGTGCTCGTCGGACTCGAAGCGGGCCGCCTTGAAGTTCGTGGGCAGGCGGACCTGCAGCACGTTGTCGGGCTCGTCCGGGGGCCGGAACGCCTGGGGGTCCGGGCTGCACAGCGTCACGAGCGCGGGGTCGAACGGGTCCCACACCTCGGGGTCCGTGTAGCAGTGCCGGCAGGCGCCGACGTCGAGCCCCGGAATGCGGGCGAGGTAGGGCAGGGGCGGCATGTTCATGATCGACAGCGCGGGGACGCGGGCCCGGGCGATGCCCTCCATGAGCTCGCGCACGCCCGCCGCGCCGTACTGCGGCTCCTGCATGGCCAGCGCCACGAGGTCGTACTCCGTGGGGTCGATCGCCTCCGGCGGGTCGGCGGAGAGCTGGCCCGGCAGCGTGCGCGAATCGATCTCGACGAGCTCGTCGCGCCCCTTGACCGGCATGCGCACGCGCTTGCCCTCGCGGTTGATGAGCTCGGCCTCGGCGGGCAGGCACACGAGCTTCACCGTGTGGCCGGCGAGGACGAGCTTCGTGGCGAGCAGCGAGCCGTAGGAGGCGCCGAGGACGAGGATCTTGCGCGTGGTGGCCATGTACGCGCAGAAGATACCTCGCGGCGCGGGGCCCGGCACGTGGGCACTCGGGGCGTCCGGGGCTAGCGGCGGCTGCCCCGGCCGACGAGACGGCGCCGCGCGGTGAGCCCGCCGGCCGCGAGGGTGTCGAAGTCCTCGAGCGACTGGCCGGCACCGCTGGCCACGCAGGTCAGCGGCGACTCGGCGAGCTGCACCCGCATGCCCGTCTCCTCGTGCAGGCGCTGGTCGAAGCCGCGCAGCAGCGCGCCCCCGCCGGCGAGCACGATGCCGTGGCGCGTGATGTCGGCCGCGAGCTCGGGCGGCGTCTCCTCCAGGGTCTCCTTCACGGCGTCGACGATGGCCTGCACGGGGTCGGCGAGCGTGGCCCGGATCTCCTCGCTGGAGATGAGCGCCGCGTGGGGCAGGCCGGAGATGAGGTGGCGGCCCCGCACGCGCGCCTCGAGCTCCTGCTCGAGCACGGTGGCCGAGCCGAGCTGGAGCTTGAGGTCCTCCGCGGTCGGCTGCCCGATCGCGATGTTGTGCGTGCGGCGGATGTGGCTGATGATCGCCTCGTCGAACTCGTAGCCCCCGACGCGCAGGGACCGCGCGACGACCATCCCGCCCAGCGAGACGACCGCGACCTCGCTCGTCCCGCCGCCGATGTCGACGACCATGGTGCCGATCGGCGCGCTCACGTCCAGCCCGGCGCCGATCGCCGCCGCCATGGGCTCCTCGATGAGGGCGACCTGCCGGGCCCCGGCGCCGAGGCACGCCTCCTCGACCGCCCGTTGCTCGACCTTCGTGATGCCGGAGGGCGCGCACATGACGACCCGCGGGCGCTGGAAGCGGCTGCGGTGCACGCGCCGGATGAAGTAGCGCAGCATCTCCTCCGTGACCTCGAAGTCGGCGATCACGCCGTGGCGCAGGGGGCGGACGGCGGAGATCGTGGCCGGGGTGCGGCCGATCATCCGCTGGGCGTCCCGCCCCACGGCGTGGACCTGCCCCGAGTGGACGTCCATCGCGATGACGGACGGCTCGGAGAGGACGATCCCCTGGCCGCGCACGAACACGAGGGTGTTCGCCGTCCCGAGGTCGATCGCGACGTCGCGCACGACCCCGGAGCCTACGGACTGGGGCACGGCGTGGACGCGCCTGGGAACGTGGCTGCAGCACCCGGAGCGGCCGTGCCGCCACGCGGGTAGGGCCACCCCGTGGACGAGGTCGACGCGGTCGTCATCGGCGCCGGGCCGAACGGGCTCGCCGGCGCGAACGTGCTCGCCGACGCGGGGTGGGACGTGCTCGTCCTCGAGGCCCAGCCGCGCCCGGGCGGCGCGGTGAAGACGACGGCGCTCACCGAGCCCGGCTTCCTGCACGACGAGTTCAGCGCCTTCTACCCCCTGGGCGCCGCCTCGCCGGTGTTCCGCGAGCTCGAGCTCGAGCGCTGGGGGGTGCGGTGGCGCCGCGCGCCGCTCGTCGTCGCCCACCCGGCGACGGACGGAAGCTGCGCGGTGCTCTCCCAGGACGCGGAGGAGACCGCCGCCTCGCTCGAGCGCTTCGCGCCCGGCGACGGGGCCGCGTGGCGACGGCTGTCGGCCTGGTGGGAACGGGTCGGGCCACCGCTCATCGCCGCCCTGCTGCGACCCTTCCCGCCCGTGCGCCCCGCCGTCGGGCTCCTGCGCGCCCTCGGGGGCGCCGACGGCGCCCTGGACTTCCTGCGCTTCGCGCTCCTGCCCGTCCGCCGGCACGCCGAGGAGGAGTTTCGAGGGGCGGGCGCGGCGCGCCTGCTCGCCGGCAACGCCCTGCACGCCGACCTCAACCCCGACTCCGTGGCCGGGGCGCTCTACGCCTGGGTGCTCTGCGGGCTCGGCCAGGGGGTGGGCTGGCCGGCCGCGGAGGGCGGCGCGGGGGCGATCACGGACGCCCTCGTGCGCCGCCTGCGCGCGGCGGGGGGCGAGCTCGCCTGCGGACGCCGGGTCGACGC
>JALYMR010000065.1 GCA_030773615.1 Actinomycetota bacterium | reverse complement strand
TGACGCAGAGGCCAGACGGCGGCGAAGATCGCCAGTCCCAGGAGCACCTCGTAGAGCCCGCCCGAGTGGTAGGTGACGTCCGGAGACGGGACCAGCGCGTCCGGATGGGTGTTCCGGACACCGAGGGCGAAGTCCGTCGGTGGCCCGAAGTGCTCGCCGTTGATGACGTCACCGATCCGTCCTACGGCGACCCCGAGCGGGAGGCCGACGGCAAGCGCGTCCAGAGAGCGCAGCGGCAGCCCTGCTCGACGGACGTAGAGCGCGATCGCCGCGGCGGCCACCACGAAGCCACCGTTGAACGAGAACCCGTTCGTGGCCAACCAGCGGCTGGGCTCGTCGAGCAGCCCGCGCTCGACGACGTAGAGCAGGCGCCCGCCGACCAGGCCGCCGCCGGCTGCCAGGGCGGCTACCGTCGCAAGCGGCTCGGTCGGCAGCCGCCAGCCCTTCGCGACGCGAGCGGCGACCGCCGCTCCGACGAGATGCCGAGCGCGATCGTCATCCCGTGCCAGGCAAGGGTGAGCGGCCCGAGTTCGATCGTCGGGTCGATCCCGACCGTCAGTCCTGCCGCAGGCGCGAGGCTCATGCGGCAGCCGCTGCCGGCTTGTCCCGGCGCTCGTCGACCGCGGCCTCGTGGCGTTCGAGGAGCTTGAGCCACAACTCGCTGCGGGTCGGGAAGGGGGCGACGGCTTCCCAGAGCCGGTCGATGGGGACCTCGGCGACGACGGCGATCGTCGCCGCGTGCAGGAGGTCGGCGACCTCGGGGCCGGTGAACGTGGCGCCCACGACGACGTCGCGGGCGGCGTCGAAGACGAGCTGCGCGGTGCCGGGGGCGTTGCGTCCCACGAAGCTCGCGCCCGCGGTGCCGGTCGTGGGATGGGCGACGACGATGACGTCGATGCCCGCCTCCTCAGCCTGCGCGGCGGTCAGTCCCACGGCGGCAACCTGCGGGTCGGTGAAGACGACCCGCGGGGCGCCGGCGTCGTCGCGGGTGGCGCGCAGCGGCCCGCCGTCGAGGACGTCGGCCAGCACGCGGGCCTGGTACTTGCCCATGTGGGTCAGCAGCGAGCGGCCGTTGACGTCGCCCAGCGCGTAGAGCCAGTCGTGCCCGGGGACTTGAAGGCGGTCGTCGGTCTCCAGGTAGCTCCCGGGCGTCAGGCCGATGGTCTCCAGCCCGATGTCGTCGGTCAGCGGCCGCCGGCCGACCGCGACGAGCAGCTCGTCGGCGCGCACCTGCTCGCCCCCGTCGAGCGTCGCGATCACCTCGCCGTCCTCGCGCGCCACCGCCGTGAGCTTGGCGCCTTCGCGGACGTCGATCCCCCGCTCGCGCAGGCCGTCGGCGACCTGCGCGGACGCGAACGGCTCCTCGCGCGGCAGCACGCGCGGCGCCGCCTCGACGAGCGTCACCTTCGAGCCGAGCGTCCGCCAGGCCTGCGCGAGCTCGACGCCGACGACGCCGCCGCCTAGCACGAGCAGGCGGCCGGGGACCGCCTTGGCCGTCGTCGCCTCGCGGTTCGTCCACGGCGAAGCCTCGGCCAGACCGGGGATCGGCGGCATCGCCGCGCCGGTGCCCGTCGCGACGACCACGGCCTCGCGCGCCTCGAGCACCTCGTCGCCCACCCGCACCCGCCGCTCGCCGTAGAGGCGGCCGTGCCCGCGGACGAGCACGACGCCGCGCTCCTCCAGCCACGGCACCTGGTGGTCGTCGCGCAGGTCGTTGACGATCGCGTCGCGGCGGCGCAGGACGGCCTCGGCGTCCAGCTCGCCGGTGACCGCCTCGCGCACCCCCGGCACGCGCCGGGTCTCGGCCAGCAGCTCCGCCGGTCGCAGCAGCGCCTTGGACGGCATGCACGCCCAGAAGGAGCACTCACCGCCGACGAGCTCGGCCTCGACGATCGCCACCGACCGCCCACCCGCTGCCAGCCTGCCCGCCAGGATCTCCCCCGCCGGCCCGGCCCCGATGATCACCACGTCGAACTCGCGCTGCTGCATGTCCCCTTCGACCCGCCGGATTCGCGGGCGGTTCATCGCCGCGCCGGGCGGCTGCATCGTCGGTCGCCCCGCCGCGCGAGCAGGGGAGCGGCGCGATCGTCAACTGCTCGTCGCAGAGCGGGATCGTCGGCACGGCGAACCTCGGTGCCTACACGCCTCCAAGCACGGGGTGATCGGGCTGACCAAGAGCGCCGCGCTGGAGTACGCCGACTGCGGCATCCGCATAAACGCCGTCTGCCCGGGGACCAGCGACACCCGATGGTCGCCCAGGCCGTCGCTGACGCGCCCGAGCACATGGACGTGATCGTCAATCGAGATCCCGGCCGGGCGGCTCGGCCGGCCGGAGGAGATCGCTTCGGCCGTCTTGTGGTTGTGCAGCCCGGGCGCCGGGTGCATGGTCGGCCAGCGCTCGTCCCCGACGGTGGCTACCCGGTGCGATGACGATGCCCCGCTCGATGGCGCTACTCAGAGGGACCCTCAGCAGGCCCGAGGCGGGGGTACCGTCGATCTCGTGGACGTCAGGAGCGAGATCCGCGAGTTCCTTACCACCCGCCGGGCGAAGCTCACGTCGGCCGCGGCCGGTCTGGCCAACTAATCGATCCCGCAGCTGTGGCAGGAATTTGGGGTTAGTCCGCTCTAAGTCGTGAGCACCTGCGGTGCTGCGACCTTGATCCGCGTGACCGTCCACTTCATCCCGCGCAGCGTCTGCGCGTGGCACTGCGAGCACGCATCGAGCAGTTGGCGGTCGCGTGCGGCCTGCGCGCCCTGGCCGAGGATCACGTAGTTGATCGACGCCTCCGCGTAGAGCAGGTGCAGCTTGCGCAGGTCGCGGACCAGCAGCAGCCCGGGCTCCGGCCGGCGCCCGACGAGCTCGGAGGTCTTCTCCCGCGCCCGCTCCAGCAGGCCCGACCCGTGCTCCTGCTGCACGTCGTCCGGGTCGACCCCGACGTCGTAGCGTTCGCCGTGCGGCGCGAGTCGCTCGAGGTTGGCGTGGACGATCCGTTGCAGCGTTTGGGTGAGATGGAAGACGTCGTGGTCGGTCTTGTGGCGCTCCCCGAGCGTGTTGAGCTCCTCACCGAGCCGCGTTTCGGCGTTGCGGACGTCGCGGATCGCGAGCCAGAGCTTCAGGGCAGGTCGCTCTCCGCGTGCGCGGTGGGGCCACCGCGCGTCGACACCTCGAGCGGCTCGACGGGCGCCGAGGCCGTGTTCGTGGGCGCCGGCGCGGGCCCATCGGCGTCGGCAACCTTCACCACCTGCACCGCCCCCGACTTGTACAGCGGCTGCTTTGAGACCGGGTCCCAGTCCGTGATGGTGAGCTCGTTGGCCGCGCGGGACGTGTCGTCGGCGCGGTCCCACCAGCCGTAGTGGAAGGGTACGAACACCACGCCCTCGCGGATCCCGGAGATGCGCAGCTGCGCCCGGATAGATCCGCGGGG
>JALYMR010000064.1 GCA_030773615.1 Actinomycetota bacterium | reverse complement strand
ACGCCGCGCGGCGATACGCCCAATCGATCCCGAGATACTGCACGCCAGGGCCTCCCTTCGCGGGTTGAGAGCTGCAGACCACTGCTCAGTCTGCTCCGGGGAGGCCCTCCTTCATGACATTCCGTAGCGCTCGACGTCGGGCCGCTGCCAGCCCGTGTGGCGCTCCATGTCGGCGACGAGGGCATCGGTTGCCGTCTTGATGGTCGGCCGGCGGTCGTGCGGCCACTCGACGAAGAGCTTGACTCGCCCGTTGCCGATGGCCGCGCGTGGCGGGCTCATCGAAAACTGGCTGGGGCGACAGCGAAGTAGTTTCTCGTCGCCCGAGAACGGGATGTGGACCACGGCTCCGGTGGCACGCACGGCGCGCTGCGCGTCACCGCCGAGCTCAAGCCCGGTCGCGCCATCGACGTCGGACGACCTGACCTACCTCGCCGACCTCTGCGAGGACGAACGGGCGGTCGCGGCAAGCCCGGCCGGCCTCGGGACAGGCCGCCGATGCACCCCCGCGCTGGCCCGGAACTGGGGGTGGGCACCGCGAGGAGGCGCTTGGCGTGCTGGTGTAGTTCCTGACCACGTTGTTCGGGTGAGGTAGCCATCCGGGCCTCCTTGAGGCTGAGAGGTGCTCAAGCCGTCTCAGCTCCGAGGAGGGCACCGGATGAAGGTTCACGCTAACGCGCCGCTCGGCCCGAAGGGTCGTCAGACGATGGTGCGGCGGGTCGTCGAGCAGGGCTGGTCGGTCACGGAGGCGGCCGAGGGCGCCGGAGTGAGTGACCGCACCTGCTCGAAGTGGGTCGCTCGCTACCGCCAGCAGGGCGAAGCGGGGCTGCACGACCGGTCCTCGGCCCCGCAGTCGGTGCCGCACCGCACGCCCGACGAGCTCGTCGAGCTGATCGCCGCGCTGCGCCAACTGCGGATGACCGGCGCCGAGATCGCCTTGTGCCTGGCGATGGCGCTGTCGACGGTCTCGGCCGTGCTGACCCGGATCGGGCTGGGCAAGCTGTCGCGGCTTGAGCCGCCCGAGCCACCCAACCGCTACGAGCGTCGCCAGGCCGGCGAGCTGCTGCACATCGACGTCAAAAAGCTCGGACGGATCCGCGGCGGCGCCGGGCACCGCATGCTCGGCCGCGGCCCCGGCCGCCACGCGGGCAAGGGCGCCGGCTGGGACTACGTCCACGTCTGCGTCGACGACGCCACCCGCCTGGCCTACGTCGAAGTTCTCGCCGACGAGCAGGCCAGCACCGTCGTGGCGTTTTTACGGCGCGCGATCGCCTTTTACCGCCGTCACGGCATCAGCGTCGAGCGGGTGATGACCGACAACGGCTCCGGCTACCGCTCGGCCCTGCACGCCGTCGCCTGCCGCGCCCTGGGCGTCCGTCACCTGCGCACCCGCCCCTACCGGCCCAGAACCAACGGCAAGGCCGAGCGCTTCATCCGCACGATGCTCGGCGGCTGGGCCTACGGCGCGATCTACGCCTCAAGCGCCGAGCGCACCGCCGCCCTTGACGGCTGGCTGTGGACTTACAACCATCGCCGCCCACACGGCGCCCTCAACCACAAGCCCCCGATCGCCCGCCTCCACAAGCTGAACAACCTGGCTGGGTCCTACAACTAGGTCACCCCGAGGCGCGCCGCGTGGAGCTCCTGCAGGGAGAGCGGCTCGGCCGGGCGGGTGCGGGCCGCCGCGATGGCCCGCGCCGCCGCCACGCCGCCCGAGACCGTCGTGATGCAGGGGATGCCCCGGCCGACCGCGGCGCGCCGGATCTCCCACCCGTCGCTCCGCGCGCCCGACCCCGTGGGGGTGTTCACCACGAGATCAACGTCGCCGCGCTCGATCCAGTCGACGACGTTCGGCGAGCCCTCGCCGATCTTCTCGAGCACCTGGTGCACGGGCACGCCCATCCCGCGCACCGCGCGGGCGGTGCCCCGGGTGGCGACGATGCGGAAGCCGAGGTCGCTGAACAGGACCGCGATGGCGTGGGCGGCCGCCTTGTCCGCGTCCGTGACGGTGAGGAACACGGTGCCCCGATCGGGCAGCCCCGCGCCGGCCGCGGCCTGCGCCTTGGCGAACGCGGTGGGGAAGTCGCGGGCGACCCCCATGACCTCGCCCGTCGAGCGCATCTCGGGGCCGAGCACGGCGTCGGCGTCCTCGAAGCGGTCGAAGGGCAGCACGGCCTCCTTGACCGCGACGCTGTCGCTCGCCATGGGGTCGCCGGGCAGGTCGAGCTCGGCGATGCGGTCGCCGAGCATGAGCCGGCAGGCCAGCTTGGCCAGCGGCAGGCCGATGGCCTTCGAGACGAAGGGCACCGTCCGCGAGGCGCGCGGGTTGGCCTCGATGACGCGGAGCTCCCCGGCGTGCACGGCGAACTGGATGTTCACGAGCCCGACGACCCCGAGGGCGAGCGCGAGCGCCTCCGTGGCGGCGCGGATCTCGGCGAGCATCTCGCCGCCCAGCGAGTGCGGGGGCAGGACGCAGGCCGAGTCGCCCGAGTGCACCCCGGCCTCCTCGACGTGCTGCATGATCCCCCCGATCCAGACGTGCTCCCCGTCGCACAGGGCGTCGACGTCGACCTCGATGGCGTCCTCGAGGAAGCGGTCGAGGAACACCTCGCGGTCGCCGCCGTCGCCCGTGCGGCGCAGGTAGTCCGCCAGGCCGTCGGGCCCGTAGACGATCTCCATCGCGCGACCCCCGAGCACGTAGCTCGGGCGCACGAGCAGGGGGTAGCCCACGCGCTCGGCCGCCTCGAGCGCCTCCGCCGTGCTCGAGGCCGTCGCCCAGGCGGGGGCGCCCAGACCCAGGCGCTCGAGCAGCGCGCTGAAGCGCGCCCGGTCCTCCGCGAGGTCGATGGCGTCGACCCCCGTGCCCAGGATGGGCACGCCGGCCGCCTGGAGACCCGCCGCGAGCTTCAGCGGGGTCTGGCCGCCGAACTGCACGATGACCCCCTCCGGGCGCTCGACCTCGACGACGCCGAGGACGTCCTCGAGGGTCAGCGGCTCGAAGTACAGGCGGTCGGACGTGTCGTAGTCGGTCGACACGGTCTCCGGGTTGCAGTTGACCATCACCGCGTCGCGGCCCGACGCGCGGACGGTCATCGCGGCGTGCACGCAGCAGTAGTCGAACTCGATGCCCTGGCCGATCCGGTTCGGTCCCGCCCCGAGGATGACGACGGACGGTCGCTCCCCGCGCACGACCTCGTGGCGAGGCTCGCCGCGCTCCCACCCGGAGTAGAAGTAGGGCGTGCGGGCCTCGAACTCCGCCGCGCAGGTGTCGACCGCGCGAAACGCCCGACGCCCGTGGAAGGGCGCCTCGGGGTCCTCGGCCAGGGCCTGGAGCTCGTGCAGGAACCAGCGGTCGATGGCGGTGCGGGCGCGGGTCTCCTCGACCCCCGCCCCCCGCCGCAGGGCCTCGAGCAGCACGTCGAAGCGGTCGGCGGACGGCCGCTCGAGTCGGGTCAGGAGGCTCTCGAGGTCGCCCGAGAGGTCGGGCTCCCTGTCGAGCTCGCGGGAGCGCAGCGCCTTCGCGAAGGCCTGGCCGAAGGTGCGGCCGATGGCCATCGCCTCCCCCACGGACTGCATGTGCGTCGTGAGCACCCCCGACGTGCCCTCGAACTTCTCGAAGGCGAAGCGCGGCCACTTCACCACGACGTAGTCCACCACGGGCTCGAACGAGGCCGGCGTGACGCGGGTGATGTCGTTGTCGATCTCCTCCAGGCTGTAGCCGACCGCGAGCCGGGCGGCGATCTTCGCGATGGGGAAGCCCGTGGCCTTCGAGGCGAGCGCGGAGGAGCGCGAGACCCGAGGGTTCATCTCGATGACGATGATCTCCTCCGTGGCCGGGTTGACCGCGAACTGCACGTTGGAGCCGCCCGTCTCGACCCCGACGGCGCGGATCACCTCGATCGCCTGGTCGCGCAGGCGCTGGTACAGGCGGTCGGGGAGGGTCTGCTGAGGGGCGACGGTCACGGAGTCGCCCGTGTGGACGCCCATGGGGTCCACGTTCTCGATGGAGCAGACGATCACGACGTTGTCGCGGTGATCGCGCATGACCTCGAGCTCGAACTCGCCCCAGCCCAGGACGGACTCGTCGAGCAGGACCTGGTTGATGGGCGAGGCGTCGAGGCCGTGGCGCACCACCCGGCGGAACTCCTCCGGGGTGCGCGCGATGCCCCCGCCGCGGCCCCCGAGGGTGTAGGCCGGGCGCACGACGATGGGCAGCCCGAGCTCGATGAGCGCGTCCTCCGCGTCGGCGAGCGCGTGGGCGATGGCGCTGCGCGTCACCCGCAGGCCGGCGGCCTGCATGGTCTGGCGGAACAGGTCGCGGTCCTCCGCGCGGGCGATCGCCGCCGAGGTCGCCCCGATGAGCTCCACGCCGTGCTCGGCGAGGGTCCCGTCCGCCTCGAGGGCCATGGCCAGGTTCAGCGCGGTCTGGCCCCCGAGGGTGGGCAGCAGGGCGTCGGGCTTCTCGCGGGCGATGACCCGGGCCACGGTCTCGGGCACGAGCGGCTCGACGTAGGTCGCGTCGGCGAACTCGGGGTCGGTCATGATCGTCGCCGGGTTCGAGTTCACGAGGACGACCCTGTAGCCCTCCTCGCGCAGGACCTTGCAGGCCTGCACCCCGGAGTAGTCGAACTCGGCCGCCTGCCCGATGACGATCGGGCCCGAGCCGAGGATGAGGATGCGCTCGAGGTCGTCGCGCCTAGGCACGGGAGGGAGCGCCCCCCGCGCGGATCTCGTCGAGGAAGCGGTCGAAGAGGTACAGCGAGTCGTGGGGGCCCGGCCCCGCCTCGGGGTGGTACTGCACGGTCCCCCCGGAGACGTCGAGCAGCGTGAGGCCCTCCACCGTGCGGTCGTAGAGGTTCAGGTGGCTGAGCTGGGCGGCGCCCACCTCCGTCTCCCAGCGGACGGGCTCGTCGGCGGGGATGGTCCGCTCGCCGCCCGGGCCGAGCACGGCGAAGCCGTGGTTCTGCGAGGTGATCTCGATCCCCCCTGTCTCGAGGTCCTTCACCGGGTGGTTCGCGCCCCGGTGGCCGAAGGGCAGCTTGAACGTCTCGAGGCCCACGGCCCGGCACAAGAGCTGGTGTCCGAGGCAGATGCCGAAGGTGGGCTTGCGGCCCACGAGGCCGCGCAGGGTGGCCACGATCCCGTCGAGCGCCGCGGGGTCCCCCGGCCCGTTGGCCAGGAACACCGCGTCGGGGTCGCGGGCGAGCAGCGCGTCGGCCGTGGTCGTCGGCGGGTGGAGCTCCAGGCGCGCGCCGCGCGCGGCGAGCTCCGCGACGATGGAGCGCTTGATGCCCGTGTCGAGGGCGACGACGAGCGGGCCGTCCGCCGGCCCGTGGGCGACGACGCGGTCCGTGCTCACCTCCCCCACGAGATCGCGGCCGGCCATGGGCGCCTCGGCGTGGACGAGCTCGGCTGCCTCGCGCACGGGGACCTCGGCGCCGAACACGCCGCCGCGCATCGTCCCCGCGCTGCGCAGGTGCCGCACGAGCGTCCGGGTGTCGAGCTCCGTGATGCCCACGACGCCCGTGGCCTCGAGCCAGTCGAGCCACCCCTGCTCGGCCCCCGGCGCGTCCGTGCGGTTCGTCGCCGCGCGCATGATGGCCGCCCGCGCCCAGGGACGGTCGGACTCCATCGCGGCCGCCCGCGCGCCGTAGTTGCCGACGTGGGGATGGGTGAAGACGATGAGCTGCCCGGCGAACGACGGGTCGGTGAGCGACTCCTGGTAGCCGCTCATCCCCGTGGTGAAGACGACCTCGCCGAGGGCGGTGCCGCGCGCGCCGCAGGCCACGCCGTCGAAGCGCGCGCCGTCCTCGAGGAGCAGGTAGGCCTCCGGCGCGCTCACAGGGCGCTCAGCGCGAAGCCGCGCTCCCGGTAGGCGACGCCGCCGGCGGCGACGGTGAGCACCGCGCGGCCGACGAGGGGGCGTCCCGCGAAGCAGGAGTTCGCCGAGCGGCTCTCGTACCCCCGCTCACCGACCGTCCAGCGCGCGTCGAGCTCGAGCAGGGCGAGGTCCGCGGGGGCCCCGGGGGCGATCCGGGGCACGGGCAGCCCGAAGAGCGCCGCCCCGGCCGACAGGCGCTCGATGACGAGGCCGAGAGGGAGCACGCCGGGCACGACGAGCATCGTGTGCAGCGCGGCGAAGGCGGTCTCGAGGCCCGTCGTGCCCATGGGGGCCTGCTCGAAGGGGACCTCCTTCTCGTCGCGGGCGTGGGGCGCGTGGTCCGTGGCCACGCAGTCGACCGTCCCGTCGCGCAGCGCCTCGACGAGGGCGCGCCGGTCGGCCTCCTCGCGCAGCGGCGGGTTCATCTTCAGGGCCGTGTCGAGCGAGGCGACGTCCTCGTGCGTGAGCGTGAGGTGGTGCGGCGTGACCTCCGCGCTCACCCGCACCCCCCGCGCCTTCGCGGCGGCGACGGCGGCGACGGAGCCCGCGGCCGACAGGTGCTGGACGTGGATCCGCGCCCCCTCGTGCTCGGCCAGGCCGCAGTCGCGGGCCACCATCGTCGTCTCGGAGACGCTCGGGATCCCCGCGAGGCCGAGGCGCGCGCTCACCGCGCCCTCGTGCATGGCGCCGGGCCCGGAGAGCGTGGGGTCCTCCTCGTGCAGCGTGACCACCCCGCCCGCCAGGCGCTGGTACTGCAGCGCGCGGCGCAGCACGCCGGCGTCGGCCACGGGGCGCCCGTCGTCGGTGAAGCCCAGGGCGCCCAGGTCGGCGAGCTCGGCCATCTCCGTGAGCTGGCGGCCCTCCTGGCCCCGGGTGATCGCGGCGAGGAAGCCGACGGGGACGCGCGCCTCGCGCGCCGCCTGGTCGAGCAGGGCGCCGAGCACGGGGGCGCTGTCGACCACCGGCGCGGTGTTCGGCATGGCGAGCACCGCGCAGAACCCCCCGGCGGCGGCCGCGCGCGTCCCCGTCTCTAGGTCCTCCTTGTGCTCCTGGCCGGGGGTGCGCAGGTGGACGTGCGGGTCGACGAAGGCGGGCACGAGGCAGCGCCCCTCCCCGTCGACGAGCTCGGCGCCGTCCGCGTCGAGGCTCCCGGGCGCCCCGAGCAGGGCGACCTGCCCGCCGCGGACGAGCACGTCGAGGGGCGCGTCGAGGCCCTCGCGGGGGTCGAGCACGCGCGCCCCGCGGACGAGCAGGTCGGCCGGTGGCGCGGCGCGGTGGACGAGCGCGGTCATGCGAGCTGGGGCTCCACCGCGGCGCGCCCGCCGGCCAGGAGCTCGTAGAGCACGGCCATGCGGACGACGACGCCCGCCTTGACCTGCATGGTGATCACGGCCTGGGGCGAGTCCACGACCTCGCCCGAGAGCTCGACCCCCCGGTTGACCGGGCCGGGGTGCATGAGCACCTGGCGCGGGTGCAGCCGGGCCCGGGTGAGCTGGTAGCGGGCGGCGTACTCGCGCACGGAGGGCAGGAGGCTCTCCTGCATGCGCTCGTGCTGCAGGCGCAGGGCGTACACGACGTCGGCCTCGCGCAGCCCGTCGAGGGTGAAGCGGACGTCGCAGCCCAGGGCCTCGATGCCCCGTGGGATGAGCGTCGGCGGCCCGCACACGGTCACGTGGGCCCCGAGCAGCTGGAAGGCGAGGATGTTCGAGCGCGCGACGCGGGAGTGGGCGACGTCCCCGACGATCCAGATCGAGCGCCCGTCGAGCCGGCCGAGCTGGCCGCGCAGCACGTAGGCGTCGAGCAGGGCCTGGGTCGGGTGCTCGTGCTTGCCGTCGCCCGCGTTGACCACGGCGGCGTTCGTCCACCCCGCGACGAGCGCGGCGGCCCCGGCGTGGGGCGTGCGGATGACGAGCGCGTCGGGCGAGTGCGCCCCGAGGGTGAGGACGGTGTCCTTGAGCGACTCGCCCTTCTCGACGCTCGAGCCGCTCGCGGCGAAGGTGACGACGTCGGCGCTCAGGCGCTTCGCCGCCAGCTCGAACGACGAGCGTGTGCGCGTCGACGCCTCGTAGAAGAGGTTGAGCACGGTGCGCCCGCGCAGGGCGGGGACCTTCTTGATCTCGCGCTCGGAGACGGTGGAGAAGGCCGCCGCCCGGTCGAGCAGCCGCTCGACGTCGTCGCGGGTCAGGTCCTCGATCGAGAGCAGGTGGCGCATCAGACCAGCGCCTCCCGGGCGTCGACGATGGCCACCTCGTCGGCCCCGTCGAGCTCGGCGAGGCGCACCGCGACGCGCTCGGCGCGCGAGGTGGGGAGGTTCTTGCCCACGTAGTCGGGCCGGATGGGCAGCTCGCGGTGGCCGCGGTCGGCGAGCACCGCGAGCTGAATACGGCCCGCCCTGCCGTAGTCGAACAGCGCATCCATCGCCGCCCGGACCGTCCGCCCGGTGTAGAGCACGTCGTCGACGATGACGACGGTGCGGCCCTCGACGGGGAAGTCGAGGTGGCTCGCGTGGATGACCGGCGCGTCGGCCCGCCGGCTCAGGTCGTCGCGGTAGAAGGAGATGTCGAGGTCGCCGAGCGGGACCTCCGCGTCGAGGAGCTCGCGGAGCAGCCGCCGCAGGCGCGCGGCGAGGATCGCGCCGCGCCGGTGGATGCCGACGAGGGCGAGACCCTCGGGCTCGCCGGCGCGCTCGACGATCTCGTGGGCCACCCGCACGAGCGTGCGCCGCATGTCGTCCGCGTCGAGGACGACCTTGGCGTCCAGCATGGTTTCCTTCCTGGCCTCGCCGGACCGGGTTAAAGGAGCGTTGGGCCAAGGTAGCAGCGGGCCCGGCGGCAGCAGTAGCCTCCGGCGCCCGATGACCACGGCCAAGCGCACCGCTGCAGCGACCTGGACGAGCGGCCTGGAGAACGGCGAGGGCACGTCTCGCGGACGACGAGCGGCCAGGCACCCGAGTCCCTGACCTGGGGTGCGCGGGTGGGTGAGCCCGACGGGCGCACGAGCCCCGAGGAGCTCATCGCGGCCGCCCACGCGGGCTGCTACTCCATGGCCCTCGCCCACGTGCTCGACACGCAGGGCATCCACCCCGACGCGCTCAACGTCACCGCCACCTGCGACCTGGAGGTGGGCCCCGAGGGCTCGCGCATCGCGGCGATCGAGCTCGAGGTCCACGGCCGGATCCCCGGCCTCGACGCGTCGGCCTTCGAGGAGGCAAGCCGCCGGGCGAGGCGACCTGCCCGGTCTCGAACGCCCTGCGGGGCAACCTCGAGATCCGCGTGCGGTCCGTGCTCGACGCGGCCTAGCCGACCGCGCGGAGCCTGGCCGGCGCCGCGCCCCGGCGGTGGCCCGCCCAGGCGAGGAGGGCGTCGGCGGGCATGGGGCGTCCGATGAGGAAGCCCTGGGCGGCCTCGCAGCCCGCCTCGAGCACGGCTTCCTGCTGCTGGGGGGTCTCGATGCCCTCGGCGACGGCCCGCAGGCCGAGGTGGCCGGCGAGGTCGACGACCGACCGCACGATCGCCGCGTCACGGGGGTTCTCCACGATCTGACGGATGAAGCAGCGGTCGATCTTGATCTCGTCGAGCGGGAGGCGCTGGAGCTAGGAGAGCGAGGAGTAGCCCTGCCAAGTCGTCGACGGCGAGCGCGACGCCCATCGCGTGCAGCCCGCCGAGCACGGCGGTGGAGCGGGCCGGGTCGAACATGAGCGCCTCCTCGGTGACCTCGAGCTTCAAACCGTGGGGTGGCACCCCCCGCTCGCCGAGCAGGCGGGCGACGTCGTGGGCGATGCCGAGGTCGAGCAGGTTGAGCACGGAGAGGTTCACGGCGACCGTCGGGGCGAGGCCGGCGTCGCGCCAGCTCCGCGCCGCTCGCAGGGCCTGGTCGAGCGCGGTGAGGGTGAGGCGACGGACGAGCGGGCCCTGCTCGATGAGCGGCAGGAACTCGCCGGGCGAGATGAGCCCGCGCTCGGGGTGGTTCCAGCGCACGAGCGCCTCCGCGCCGATGAGCTCCCCGTGCGCAGGTCGACCTGGGGCTGGTACTCGAAGCCGATCTCGCCACGCTCGAACGCGCGCGAGAGCTCCCCGGCGAGCGCGAGCCGCTCGGGCCCCACGTCGCCCACCCCCTGGTCGTACACGCGATGGCCCGTCCGCTCGCGCTTGGCGGCGCGGAGGGCGAGCGTGGCGCGCCGCACGAGCAGCCCGGGCTCGTGCGCGTGGTCGGCGTGCCGGGCCACGCTCAGGTTCACGTCGACGGCCACCGCGAGCTCGCCGAGCATCACGCTCGGGCGCAGGACGATCTGCAGGAGCTCGACGAGCGCGGGGCCGCTCGGCCCCCGCCCGGTCGGGGCGAGGACCGCGAACTCGTCCTCCGTGAGGCGGGCCACGAGCGCCGCCGCGGGCAGGGAGCGGCGCAGACGGGCGCCGAGCTCGCGGACGAGGACGTCGGCGCGGTCGTGCCCGAGCGTGTCCCGGAGCTCCCGGAAGCGGTCGATCCCGACGATCGCCACCTCCAACAGCTCGCCCCTCGTCATCCCCGCACCCACGCGCACGAGGAACTGGCGGCGGTTCGGCAGCCCAATCAGGTCGTCGTGCGACGCCGCGTGCGCCGCGCGCTCGTGGCGGCGCTTCTCCGCCGTGATGTCGCGGGCGATGATGGAGGCGCCGACGACCTGGCCGTCGGGAGCGCGCACCGGCGAGGCGGTCAGCGAGACCTGCACCCGGCTGCCGTCTCGGCGGCAGCGGATGGTCTCGTGGCCACGCATGGCCTCGCCGCGCGTGATGGACTCGAGCACCCGGCGCTCCTCGCCGGCGCGCTCCGGGGGGATGACCAGGCTGATGTGGCGGCCGACGGCCTCCTCGGCGGGGTAACGGTACAGGCGCTCGGCCGCGCGGTTCCAGCTCGTCACGACCCCCTCGAGGTTCTTCGAGAGGATCGCGTCGTCGGTGGAGTCGACGATCGCGGCCAGGCGCGCCCGGCTGGCCGCGTTCTGGAGGAAGAAGGCGATGACGAGGCCCTCGGCGAGGTCGGTCGGCCACCGCCGGGGTGACGGCGACGCGGAGGTCGTGGCCGTCGCGATGGCGGTAGAAGCACTCGCGCTGGGGGCCGACGCCGCGCTCGCCGGCGCCGAGCGCCGCGACGCGCTCCGCGTGGCGGGCCCGCAGGCCCTCGGGGATCAGCGTCTCGGCCAGCGCGCGTCCGAGGACCTCGTCGCGACCCCAGCCGAGCATGCGCTCGGCCTCCGCGTTGAAGCCCACGACGCGGCCGGCCTCGTCCATGGCCAGGGAAGCCCTCGTGGGCGGCGTCGAGGAAGGCGCGCGCGAGCCGCTCGGCCACCCGGACGCTCGGACGCTCGGCGTCGCGCTGCGGATCGGGGTGGTCCTGCACCCTCCCTACGTCGGCGGTACGCCGGAGAGCCTTGAGGCGGGAGCCCGCAGCTCGGCATCCCAGCGGTGCAGCTCGGGCGCGCCACGCTCGGGCAGCGGCACCTCGATCGTGTCGAAGTCCCGGGGCACCTCCGTGCGCTCGAAGACGTCGCGCGCCTCGTCGCGCAGCTGTCCCGAGCGGTAGCGGGTGGACAGGTGCGTCAGCGCGAGCAGCCGCACCTCGGCGTCGACGGCGACCTGCGCGGCCTGGCGCGCGGTGGAGTGCCCGGTCGCGGCCGCCCGCTCCGCGTCGTCGTCGCCGAACGTGGCCTCGTGCACGAGCACGTCGGCGCCATGGGCGGCGACGACCGTCGCGTCGGTGGGCCGCGTGTCGCCGCTGATCACCAGCTTGCGCCCGGGGCGGGCCGGGCCGACGACCTGCTCCGGGTGCACCCCCCCCACGGGCTCGCCCCGCTGCAGGCGCCCGAAGTCGGGCCCCGGCCGCACCCCCAGCCGGGTGGCGTGCTCGGGGTCGAAGCGCCCTGGACGCTCGTCCTCGACGAGCGCGTAGCCCACCGCCGGGCCGCGGTGGCGCACGGCGAACGCGACGATCTCGTAGCCCTCGCGGCGCACGCGCTGGCCCGCCTCGAGCTCGACGACGTCCAGCCCGTACGCGGGCCGCCCGAACACGATCCGCAGCCGATCGAGCACGGCGAGCACCGGGGCGGGGCCGTGGACGGTCAGCGGCCGCTCCCGGTCGCGCAGCTCGAAGGACTTGAGCATGCCCGGCAGTCCGAGCCAGTGGTCGGCGTGCAGGTGGGTCAGGAAGACGTCCGTGATGTCCGCGAGGCCCACGGTGCGCACGAGCTGGCGCTGGGTGCCCTCCCCGCAGTCGAAGAGGATGCGATCTCCCCCGCGGCGCACGAGCAGGGCGGGGAGCCCGCGGCGGGCGGACGGCACGGAGCCCGCGGTCCCGGCGAAGAAGACCGACAGGTCCATGCGGCGAGGCTACCCCGGGCGGTAGGCTGCGCCCCCACGCGCCCGTAGCTCAGGGGATAGAGCGCTTGCCTCCGGAGCAAGAGGTCGCACGTTCGAATCGTGCCGGGCGCGCTGCGCGAGGACCAGCTCGGCCGGGGCGTTGCCGCCCCGGCCGAGGTGCTGCGGGTCCAGCGCGAGCTAGTGCGCGAGCGTGAAGCGGCCCACGAGGCCCTCGAGCTGCTCCGCGGTGCGCGAGAGCTCCTGGGCCGACGCGGCGATCTGCTGGGTCGAGGCCGACGTCTGCTCCGTGGAGGCCGAGACCTCCTCGGAGGAGGCGGAGGACTGCTCGGCCACCGAGGCGACCTCGCCCATCTCCTCCGTCATCTTCTGCGCCGTGGCGGCGATCTGCTGCACCGCGGCGGCGATCTGCTCCACGCGGCCGCCCATGTCCTCCACGGAGGACCCGATCTGCAGGAACGACTCGCGGGTCTGCTGGACGGTGGCCGCGCCCTGCTGGGTGCGCGCCGCCCCCGTCTCGACGACCTCGACGGCCTTGCCCGTCTCGGCCTGGATCTCCCCGATCAGCCCCGCGATGGTCGCCGCCGCGCCCTGGGACTCCTCGGCGAGCTTGCGCACCTCCTCGGCCACCACGGCGAACCCGCGGCCCTGCTCCCCGGCTCGCGCGGCCTCGATCGCCGCGTTGAGGGCCAGCAGGTTCGTCTGCTCGGCGATGCCC
>JALYMR010000063.1 GCA_030773615.1 Actinomycetota bacterium | reverse complement strand
AGGCCCTCGCCCGGAAGGGGCGCCTGGGGACGAGGTGAAGGGAGCCGTCGTCGAGGACGCGCTCCTGGAGCTCCTCGGGGCTGCACCCCCTCGCGCAGCGCCGAGTCGACGACGACGAGCTCCCGGGCGAGGCGGCGGGCCTCGCCCAGGAAGCGAGCGCGCTCGCCGGCGTCCAGGTGGCCGTGGGCATGGCTCCGCGCCCTCGGCGCATGAGCGATCCCCCCGGGCCGCCGAACCGGGCCACGGGCTTCGTCGTCCGGGGCGACCCGCTCGCCCTGCCCTTCGCCGACGGCGCCTTCGACCGGGTCGTGACGGAGCCATGCCCACGGCCACCTGGACGCCGGCGAGCGCGCCCCTTCCTGGACGAGGCCCGCCGCCTCGCCCGGGAGCTCGTCGTCGTCGACTCCGCGCTGCGCGAGGGGGTGCAGCCCCGAGGAGCTCCAGGAGCGCGTCCTCGACGACGGCTCCCTTCACCTCGTCCCCAGGCGCCCCTTCCGGGCGAGGGCCTGGCGGCGCAGCTCGGGGGGCGACGACGTGCTGCACGCGGGGCGGTGGTCCGTCGTCGTGCGCTCCCGGGCCGAGGGCAGGGCTCCGAGCCGGACCTACTGGAGCGCGAGGAGCGCGACCCCGGCGAGCGCGGCGGTGACGCCCGCCCACTGAGCCCGGGTCGGGCGCTCGCGCAGGACCGCGAAGGCGAGCGCGACGGTGACCACCGGGGCGCTCGAGGCGAGCACGGAGACGACGCTGAGGTCGCCGCGGCGGGTCGCCGCGGAGTAGGCGAGCGTGCCCGCGAAGAACAGCAGCCCGGGCGTCGCCAGGCGCGGCAGCGCCCGGGGCCGGGCCGCGAACCCGTGGCGCAGGACGACCGCCGTGGCCACGAGCACGACGAGGAGGCTGCCCCGGCTGGCGAACACGGCCCAGAACGTCCCGCCCACGGAGGCGGGCGCGATGAGGGTCAGGAACACCCCGAAGCCCAGGGCGGCGCCCACGGCCCAGGCCAGGGAGCGGGTGCGGTCGGCGAGCCGGTCCGCGCCGCCGGCGGGTCGCCGAGCCGCGAGCACGACCCCGGCGAGCGCGAGCGCGATCCCGGTCAGCCGCGCGGCGGTGAGGGCCTCGCCCGCCACGAGGCCGGCGAGGACGGGCACGCCGGCGGAGGTGGCGGCGACCGGCGCGACGATGCTCAGCGGGCCGAGCGCCGCCGCGCGGTAGAAGGCGAGCAGCCCCCGCGTTGCCCAGCCCGGTGCCCAGCGCGGCGGCGAGCGCGGCGGGGGCGGGCATCGCGAGGGGGCCGGCGAGGACCACCGCCCCGCTGACCGCGAAGGCGACCGCCTGCCCGCTCACGAGGACCAAGAAGAGCGGGTTGCCCCGGCTGAGCAGGGGCCCCACGAAGTTCGACAGGCCGTAGCAGACCGACGTCGCGAGGGCGAGGGCCGGGGCCACCGCCGGCAGTCTGCCGGTCGGCGGCCGGGCCCGCGACCTAGGCCCCGAGCGGCGCCTCGGCCTCCGGTGCGGGGACCATGGGCGGCAGCTCGGCCGGCGTCGTCGAGGGGGCGCCGACGACCTCCGTGATGCGCAGGCCGAACTCCTCGTCGATCACGACGACCTCGCCGCGCGCGACGGGCTTGCCGTTCACGAGCAGGTCGACGGGCTGGTCGGCCAGCTTGTCGAGCGTGACGATGGACCCCGGGCCGAGCGCGAGCGCCGCCCCGAGGGACATGCGCGTGCGGCCGATCTCGACCGCGAGCTCGACCTGGACGCCGGTCAGGCGGTCCAGGTCGGCGGGGTCGGCCTCGACCGGGGCGGTGCCGGGGACGAGGGGGCTGAACTGGAGTTCGTCGGGCATGGGCTGCTCCTGCCGCCTACTGCACGGCAACGTCGGTGAACAGGACCTCCTCGACCTTCACGTCGGTCGAGCGCTTGATCCGCTTGGCGATCTTCTCCTTGAGGTGCTGGCGCCCCTCACGGCCGATGAGCTCGTCCGACCCGGCGTCCGTGAGCGCGTCGGTGACGATGTCGCGCACGAGCGCCTCCTGGGGCAGCAGGCCGAAGCCCTCGGGCGGCTTGGGGGCCGCGCCGTGGCCGCCCACCTCGGGGGCGGCGTGGAACCCGTGGTCGAAGACGAGGCCCACGCCGAGCTTGGCGAAGCGCCCGTCGGCGAGGTTCACGAGGAACTCCTTGGGCAGGACGTAGACCTCGCCGGCGACCTTCGGCTTGGGCTCGGCCTTCGCGGGCTTCGCGAGGACGAACTTGTACGCCCCGCCGCCGAGGACGGCGAGCAGGACGAGGGGAACGATGAGCTTGACCTTCGACTTCATGGCATCCATGCCTCCATGACTAGGTGCCGCCCTCCGTGCGCGGCACGAGGATCTCCACGCGGCGGTTGCGACCCCGCCCCTGCTCCGTGGCGTTCGTCGCCACGGGGTCCAGCGAGGCGCGCCCTGCCGCTTCCATGCGGGCCGGGGCGACGCGCTCGCGCGCGAAGGCGCGGACCACGGCCGAGGCCCGCGCGGTCGACAGCTCCCAGTTCGTCGGGTAGCGCGCGCTGCGGATCGGGACGTGGTCGGTGTGACCCTCGACGCGCACGGGGTGGCGGCCGTCGAGGCGAAGGATCTGGCCGAGCCGGGCCATGAGCGGCCGGGCCGGGGCCTGCAGGTCGGCGCGCCCGCTCGCGAAGAGCAGGTCGTCCGAGAGCACCCGGACGCTGAGCCCGCTCGGGTCGAGCGCGGTCTCCACCTTGCCCCGCAGGCCCTTGCGCACGACGAAGGCGTCGATCTGCTCCTTGAGGCGCTGAAGGTCGTGCTGCTCGGCGGCGGCGCCCTGGCCGCCCTGCCTGCCGAGCTGCTTCGCGTCGCCCAGGGCGCGCTCGAGCGACGGGCGCGGCGGGGAGGCTGCCATCGCCTTGACCTCCGTCTGGCCCCCGGTCTCCTTGAGCGCCTCGCCGCCGGGCAGGACCCGGCCCGAGAAGGCGCTCTCGAGGGCGCGCTGCAGCGAGGCGTACTTCGAGGTGTTCACCGACGAGATCGAGAAGAGGACCATGAACAGCGCCATGAGCAGCGTGATCATGTCGGCGTAGGTCAGCAGCCAGCGCTCGTCGGCGCGCTCCTCCTCTCGGTGCTTCTTACGCCGCTTCGGCATCGGGCACCGCTCGCAGGTTCGGCTTCTGCTCGGCGGCGGCGGCGCGCTCGGCCGGGGGCACGAAGCTCAGGAGCTTCTCCCCGACGACCCGCGGGTTGTCGCCCGCCTGCACGGCGAGGATCCCCTCGACGGTTAGCGCGCGGCCCTCGGCCTCGGCCTCCGAGAGCTGCTTCAGGCGCAGGGCGACGGGGAGGAAGACGACGTTGGCGGCGCCCACGCCGAGCAGGGTGGCGATGAACGCGCCGGAGATGGCGGGGCCGAGGGTCTCGGGCTGGTCGAGCTTCTGGAGCACGCTGATGAGCCCCATGACCGTGCCGATGATCCCCATGGTCGGCGCGAAGCCCGCCGCGTTCTTGAAGACCTCCTGGCCCCCGCGGTGGCGGGTCTCCATGCCGTCGATCTCCGCCTCGAGGATCTCGCGCACGAGCTCGGGGTCCGTGCCGTCCACCACGAGCTGCAGCCCCTTGCGGGTGAAGTCGTCGTCGACGTGCTCGAGCTCGGCCTCGAGGGCGAGCAGGCCGTCGCGCCGGGCGCGCTCCGCGTAGCCCACGATGGTCTGCACCTGAGCCCCGAGGTCCGGGC
>JALYMR010000062.1 GCA_030773615.1 Actinomycetota bacterium | reverse complement strand
CCCCGGGCGCGTCGACCGCCGTGAGCACCGCGAGCACCCCGGGCGGCTCGGCCGCCGGGCGCAGGGCATCGGGCGGGGCGTCCTCGAGCGTGTCGTCGCGTACGAGCGCGAGCCCCTGTCCGAGCGTCACCTCGGCCGACGCGAGGCGCAAACCGAGCACGGGGGCCACGACGACCGACTCGGCCCGCTGCGCCGACAGCACGCCCTCGAGCTCCCGCCAGGCCCGCCCGAACCGCTCCGGCGTCAGGCTGAAGTCGCTGGCCTCGGCGAAGGCGCGCGCGAGGAAGACGCGCAGGGCGACGTGCGCGCGCTCGCGGGGGTCGACGGGCACGTGCGCCTCGCCCCGGGCGCGCAGGTAGTCCCCCACCCCGTCGAGCACCGCGAGCGCCCTGGCCGCGTCGGCGTGGCTGTGGAGCCTGTCGAGCACGTCGGCCCGCTGGGCGATGAAGCGGTCGGTGAGCGGGCGGTAGCAGTACAGCGGGGTGTCGCGCCGGCGCCCGCGGCCGCCCTCGACGACGTCGAAGGGGACCTCGTCGCCCCCCTCGGTGTCGGCGGCGAGGCGCGCGGCGGCCTCGTGGGCGAAGGCCTCGAGGGCGACGCGCAGGTGGCGGTGGGACATGCGGGGCCGTTTCGCCCCCCGCACCGGGCCTCCTGCTCGGCGCAAGACGACCTGCGCCATCACTTCAGCTTGTAAAGTGTGGGCGGTGGATCCCGGCTGCCCCGTGTGCCGCACCGCCGACGTCGTGTGCGGCAAGTGGACGCTGCTGCTCGTCCGCGAGCTCGCCGAGGGCCGCTCGCGCTTCTGCGAGCTCGAGCGCTCCCTGCAGGGCATCAGCCCGCGCACGCTGTCCCTGCGGCTGCGCGCGCTCGAGGACGAGGGCATCGTCGAGCGCGCCGCCCACCCCGAGGTGCCGCCGCGCGTCGAGTACGGCCTCACGGAGAAGGGCCGGGCGCTGCTGCCCCTCATCGAGGGGATGCGCGAGTACGGGCTGCGCTGGCTCGGAGGGGAGTGCGCCGGGCAGGGCGCGCTGCCCGAGGTCGTCGCGGCCTAGCGGGGCCGCTCAGCCCTCGAGCAGGTTCCCCAGGCCGCCCGAGCGCGAGCCGCCCCCGTTCGCCGCCGCCTGGCGCCGGCCCTCCGAGGGCTGCACGAGCACCCAGCCCTGGCCCGCGAACGCGACCTGGACCGTCTCGCCGGACCCCCGGCCGACGAGGCTCTTGAGCTTGAAGTCCGTGCGGATCGAGGTCGTCACCGCCGCCGACCACGCGATCGCGGCCTGCGCGTCGGCGAAGGTCGGCGCCGCGGCCACGTCGAGGAGCACGGGCGGCCCGTCGGAGAGCATCGCCACCCAGCCCGTGCCCTGCAGGCTCAGGTTGAACAGGCCGCCGGCCGCGACCCCGTCGCCCTGCACCCGCTCGATGTCCCAGTCGATGCCGGCGTCGAAGGCCAGCACGTGCGGCCCGTTGACCGTGATCTTCTCCCCCTCGAGAGCGACGAGGTGGACGTCCTGGGCCTCGTGGGCCAGGAAGACCTCCCCCCGTGCCCGAGACGCGCATGAGCGCCTGCCCCTCGCCGGTCACGGCCCGCTTGACGAGGCGACCGAGGCCCCCCGAGCCCGCGTGCTCGAAGCTGACCTCCCCCTGGTAGGCGACCATCGAGCCGAGCTTCGCCTGGACGGTGACCGCCTCGAGGCGGACCCTCAGGAGCTTGGCGTTCTGCAGCGCGAACGGCTCGCGTGACTGGGTCTCGGTGAATTGCGGAGGGTCGTCTGCATGGCCCGACCGTCGCGCAGCGCGCCCCCGGACGTCAAGCGGCGCGGCGCCTCGCCTGGGCCTGGGCGACGTCGTCCATCGTCGTGCCCCGCCGCCCGTCGGCCGCGAGCAGGAGCTTGAAGTCGTGGGGGCTCGTCGCCGCGCGCACGGCCTCCTCGACGGAGACGCGGCCCGCCTTGACGTGGTGGAACAGCGCCTGGTCGAAGGTCTGCATCCCGTAGTACTCGCCGTCGGCCACGACGTCGGTGAGCCGGCCGGTCTGGGCCGGGTCCATGATGAGGTCGCGCACCCGGCCCGTCATGCGCAGGATCTCGCAGCAGGCGACCCGGCCGCCGTCGATCGTCCGCACGAGGCGCTGGGAGATGATGCCGCGCAGGGTGCCGGCGAGCATCGCGCGCGCCTGGCCGTGCATGTGCGGGGGGAAGAAGTCGATGATGCGGTTGATCGTCTCCGCCGCGTCGACCGTGTGGACGGTGGAGAGCACGAGGTGCCCGGTCTCCGCGGCGCTCAGGGCGGTCTGCACCGTCTCCTCGTCGCGCATCTCGCCGATGAGGATGACGTCGGGGTCCTGGCGCAGCACGCGGCGCAGGGCGTGCTTGAACGACGCCGTGTCCTGGCCCACCTCGCGCTGGTTGACGACGGAGCGCTTGTCGCGGTGCAGGAACTCGATCGGGTCCTCGATCGTGACGACGTGCTTCGCGAAGGTCTCGTTGACGTGGTCGATGATCCCGGCGAGCGTCGTCGACTTGCCCGAGCCCGTGGTGCCCGTGACGAGGATGATGCCGCGCTCCTCCTCCGCGAGCTCCTTGAGCACCGGGGGCAGGGAGAGCTCCTCGAGGCTGCGGATCGTGAACGGGATCGCGCGGCAGACGAGGCTCACCGAGCCGCGCTGGCGGAAGGCGTTGACTCGGTAGCGCGCGAAGCCGGGGATGGCGTGGGCGAAGTCGGCCTCGCCGTCGCGGGCGAACGCCTCGCGCAGGTCGTCGTGGCCCCCGAGCAGCAGGGCGACCGCGGCCTCCGTGTCGCGCGGCTCCAGCGCGGGGGCGGCGGGGTCGACGGGGCGCAGCAGGCCCTCGAGCCGCATGAGCGGCGGGGCCTCGACCTTCAGGTGCAGATCCGATCCGCCCATCTCGACGAGGGCGCGCAGGAAGGGGGTGACGTCGAACACCCTCGGGTTCTCGGCTCGGAGCGGCGCGGGCTTGAGCCCGGCGCCCTCGGCGACGGGAAAGCGTCTAGTCCCAGTCCGGAGCCCAGGACGGGTCGAACTCCCGCCCTCCGCGCTCGAGGTGGGCGACCCGGCTTCGCTCCTCCTCGCTGAGGGCGAAGCCGAACACGTCGAGGTTCTCCGCGCGGCGGGCGTGCGAGCTCGCCTTCGGGATGGCGCTGACCCGCGGCTGGTCGAGCAGCCAGCGCAGCGCGACCTGGCCCGGCGTCTTGCCGTGGGCCTCGCCGACCTCGCGCAGAACGGGGTCGTCGTGGACCTTGCCGTGGGCGAACGGCGAGTAGGCGGTGAGCATGAGGTCGCGCTCGCGGGCCAGGCGCAGGAGCGCGGGCTGCCCCAGGTAGGGGTGGAACTCGACCTGGTCGGCGAGCACGGGCTCGAGCTCGAGCGCCTGCGTGAGCTGCGCGGTGGGGAAGTTGCTCACCCCGAGGTGCCGGACCTTGCCCTCGTCGCGCAGGCGCCCCATCTCCGCCAGCGTCTCGGCCAGCGGGACGTCGGGGCTCGGCCAGTGGATGAGCAGCAGGTCGACGTAGTCCGTGTCCAGGGCGCGCAGCGACCCCTCGGCGCTGGCCCGGACCTCGGCGGGCCACAGCTCCTCGTACCAGACCTTCGTCGTCAGCCACACCTCGGCGCGGTCCACGCCGCCCTGGGCCAGCCCGCGCCCCACCTCCGCCTCGTTGCCGTAGGCGCGGGCCGTGTCGATGTGCCGGTAGCCGAGCTCGAGCGCGTCGCGCACCGCCTGCGTGCAGTCCGCTCCCGTGATCTGCCAGGTCCCGAGGCCGAGCTTGGGGATCCGGACGCCCTGGACCTCGAGCTCGCGCGCGGCGGGATCCTCCCGCCGCCGGGCGTCGGGGTCGCCGCCCGCCACGGGACGAGCCACCTAGGCGACGTCGCGCAGCTTCTGGGCCTCGGCGAGCTGCTGGAGCTTCTTGAGCGACTGGTTCTCGATCTGACGGATGCGCTCCCGGGTGACGTTGAACGTCCGTCCCACCTCGTCGAGCGTCCGCGGGTGCTCGCCCCCGAGGCCGTAGCGCAGCTCGAGCACGCGCCGCTCCCGGTAGGAGAGGTTCTCGAGCGCCTCGCGCAGCGCCTCCTTCGTGAGGATCTCCGCCGCCCGCTCGTAGGGGGACTCGGCGCGCTCGTCGGCGATGAACTGGCCGAACTCGGACTCCTCCTCGTCGCCCACGGGCTTCTCGAGGCTCACGGGAGCCTGCGCGGAGCGCTTGATGGAGTCGACCTCCTCCGGGTCGATCCCCGTCACGTGCGCGATCTCCTCCGGCGTGGGCTCGCGGCCGAGCTCGGTGACGAGCTTGCGCTCGGCCCGACCGATCTTGTTGAGCTTCTCCACGACGTGGACGGGGATGCGGATCGTGCGCGCCTTGTCGGCCAGCGCCCGGGCGATGGCCTGGCGGATCCACCACGTCGCGTAGGTCGAGAACTTGAAGCCCTTGCGGTAGTCGAACTTCTCCGCGGCGCGGACGAGCCCGAGCGTCCCCTCCTGGATGAGGTCGAGGAAGGGCAGCCCCTGGTTGCGGTAGTTCTTCGCGATGGAGACCACGAGGCGCAGATTGGACTCGACCATCTTCTGCTTCGCGTCGAGATCGCCGCGCTCGATGCGCTTCGCGAGGTCGACCTCCTCCTGCGCGGTCAGCAGCCGCACCTTCCCGATGTCCTTGAGGAAGAGCTGCAGCGAGTCCGTCGTCATGTCCGGCCGCAGGTCGATCGTCTTCGGCTTGCGGGCGCGGCGCTTGTCGGGGGCGCGCTCGACCTCCGGCGCGGCCTGCGCGGTCGGGTCCTCCTCGACGAGCTCGATCTCCGACGTCTCGAGGAAGGTGTGCAGCTCCTCGATGTCGCTCTCGTCGAGATCGAGCTCGGACACGGCCTCGGCGACCTCCGTGAAGGTCAGCACGCCCGTGGCCTGGCCCTTGGCCATCAGGCCCTTGATCTCGTCGAGCTCCTGAAGTTCCACTACGGACATTCGGCATGCGCTCCCGGTGGTCGGGCGAGAACGGTAGCGCCCTCGGCGCGCGATCCGAGGTATCCGCGAAGTCGGAGCGCGAACGACGCTCGCGTGTCTGCCTCCGCGCGTGGCGAGCGTCAGCGAGAGGACTCGACGTACGCCAGCGCGCGGTTCGTGAGCGCCGTGAGCGCCGGGGAGGGCCGCTCGAGGGCGAGGGGACGGTCGTGCAGGAGCGCGGCGAGCCGGTCGCCCTCCTCCCGGTCGGCCAGGGCCACGATCCGAGCGGCGGCCTGCGCCGCCCGCCGCGTGGCCGCCGGGTCCACGGTCCAGATCGTCTCGTAGCGCCGATCGAGGTCGCCGCGCTCGCCCGGCACGGTGGCGCTCGGGTGCTCCCAGGCGAGCAGGCAGGCGGCGTAGCCCGGGGCGTCGACGACGACCGCCCACTCGTTGCCGAGCTGGTCGTCGCGCCCGAGGGGCACCTCGAGGGGCCCGCCCTCGGGCCGGCGCGGCCCGCCCGCGAAGTCGGCGAACACGACCGCCGCGTCCGCCGAGCGCGCGAGCCGGCGGTACCGGTGCTCGACCTGCCGGTAGAACGCCTCGCGCTGAAAGGCGGTGAAGAGCACGGGTGCCGCGGCGCGGGCGAGCATCTCGTGCTCGATGGCCCTGCTCAGGGCGACGAGCGTGGACTTGCGCAGGACCTGGGGCCGCGCGCCGATGTCCGCCGCCGACACCGCGGCGTAGAGCGACGGGTGGTCCGACATGGCGTCGCGCTCCTGCGCGCGCTCGATCGCCGCGGGCACGGACAGCCCCCGGTGGCGCAGCGCGAGCACGCGGCGCAGGGCCTCGACGTCGCCCTCCGTGTAGCGCCGGTAGCCCGAATCCGTCCGCTCCGGACGCGGGAAGCCGTAGCGCTGCTCCCACATGCGGATCGTGCCGGCGGCGATGCCGGTCTGCTCGGCGACGTCCTTGATGGCGAGGGTCGTGGGCATTGCGATCCGAGGGGTACGGGCACCGGCCGCGGGGCGGTCACAGGAGCGCGAGGGCGCGGGGGAGTTGTCGCCGGTGCGCTCGGCTAGCCTCGCCGCGGCCATGACGGCCGTGCTCGCCGACCCCCCCGCGCCGACGACGATGGACGCCGACGGCGCGGTGCGGTCCCTGCAGGCGGCCGAGCTCGCCGGCCCGCCCGGGCTCGCCACCCCGGCGGGGCTCGCGCGCCTCGAGCGCCTCTACTGGCGCACGATCATCCGCGCCACCCTCGGTCTCGTGCGGCCGCGCCCGCGCGATGGCGGGTGCGAGCTCGTGCTCCTGGCCCGCCCGCTCGTCCTCATGGCCTTCGGGGCCCCGGTGCGCTCGGCCGGCGAGGGCCGCGCCGAGGTGCGCTTCCCCCTCACCGGCGGCCTGCTGCTCGCCCGGGGACGGGCGCGCGCCGCGGGGGGGGAACTGCGCCTGCGGGTGCGGGCGCGCGGGGACGGCGGCGCGCGGGTCGAGGTCGAGGTCGAGGGCTACCGCCCGGCCCTCGCCGCCCACCTCGCGCCGTGGCTCTACCGGGCGACCCAGGCGCGGGTGCACGTCCTCGTCACGCACGGCTTCCTGCGCCGCGTCGCCCGGCTCAGCCGAAGCGCTCGCCGTTGACCATGCGCAGCTTCGCCCGGTCGTGCGTGGCGGCGATCCGGCGCACGGTGCCCGAGCGCGAGCGCATGACGAGCGACTCCGTCGTCGCCCCCTGCGCGCCGGGGTAGCGCACGCCCTGCAGGACGTCGCCGTCCGTCACCCCCGTGGCCGAGAAGAAGCAGTCGTCCGAGCGGATGAGGTCGTCCACCGTCAGCTGGCGCTCGAGGTCGTAGCCCGCCTCGAGCGCGGCCCGGCGCTCGCCCTCGTCGCGCGGCCACAGGCGCCCCACGAGCTGCCCGCCGATGCACTTGATCGCCGCCGCCGAGATGACCCCCTCCGGGGTGCCGCCGATCCCCCACAGGAGATCGACGGGCGTGCGCTCGGAGACCGCCTGCAGGGAGGCGGCGACGTCCCCGTCGGTGATGAACCGCACCCGCGCGCCGGCCTCGCGGATGGCGGCGACCGCCTCCTCGTGGCGCGGGCGCTCGAGGATGACGACCATGATGTCGCGGATGCCCACCCCCCGGCGCTCGGCGACGAGGCGGAGGGTCTCGGGCAGCGGGCGGTCGAGGTCGAGGAGGTCGGCGACGTCGGCCGAGCCCGCCAGCTTCTCCATGTAGACGCACGGGCCCGGGTCGAACATCGTCCCGCGCTCGGAGAGGGCGATGACCGCCAGCGCGTTCGGCATCCCCTTCGCGCACAGCCGGGTGCCCTCGAGCGGGTCGACCGCGATGTCGACGTCGGGGTGCGAGCCGTCGCCGATCCGCTCGCCGTTGAACAGCATGGGCGCCTCGTCCTTCTCGCCCTCGCCGATCACGACGAGGCCGTCCATGCGCACCGTGTCGAGCACGAGCCGCATCGCGTCCACCGCGGCCTGGTCGGCGGCCTCCTTGTCGCCCATGCCCACCCAGCGCGCGGCGGCCAGCGCCGCGTACTCCGTGACGCGGACGAGCTCGAGCGCGAGGTTGCGGTCGGGCCGCGGGTCGTCGGGCGCGTGGTGCTGGAGGAGGCGATGCTCGGTGCTCATGCGCACGAGTATCCCGGCTGGGCAGCGGGGGCGGCGCGAACCGCCCTCAGCGCACGCTGTCGGCGACCGCGACGAGGTCGTCGACGGCCCACGACCCCTGGGCCGTGAGGCGCAGGTGCAGCCCCTCCTGGCGCCACGCGAGCTCGCAGACGGGACGCAGGGAGGCGTCCGCCTCGGGGAGCGCGGCGGTGCGCACGGCGTAGCGCCCGCGCGCGACGACGTCGCCCAGGCCGCGCTCTGGAGCGGGCGCGGCCCCCGCGTACAGCGCCAGGCGACCGGGCGCCCCCGGGCGGCTGTCGTCGAGGTTCCACTCGACCTCGACGGCGCCGGGGCCCACGGCGACGACCTCGACCCAGCGGGCGAGCGGCAGGGGCGCGGTGGGCAGCGGCACCGGCCGCCCGAGGTGCGCGTCGGCCGCGGCGATGCCCTCGAGCGGCGTGCGCTCCACCCCCGGCTAGCTCCCGCGCAGGATCCGCCGGCGCAGCGGGGCGGCCCGGAAGCCCGCCTGGGCGAGTGCCGCGTTCGTGACGACGAGCCCGGCCTCCGCCGCGAGCGCGGCCACGCCCAGGGCGTTGAGGCGCCGCTTGCGCCGGGCGGCGTCGCCCGGCGCCCCTGGTGCGGTGTGGTCGCCGTCCTCGAGCGGGACGGCGCCGCCGGGGGCCGAGCGGGCAAACCGGGTGCCCTCGATCGCCGTGGCGACCCCGACCGCGAAGGTGAGCAGGACGAAGGCGTCCTTCGCGCGGGCGAGGCGTCGCTCCCGCGGGACGAGGTTCCGGGCCGCCACCTCGCCGAAGGGCATCCGCGCGGCGAGCCAGTTCGCGCACACGACCGCGAGCCCGAGGCCGTTGACCGCGCCGTAGCGCCGCCAGGCCAGGTTGACCACCGCGCCGCGCTCGGCGGGATCGCCGATCGCGGTCACGGCGGGGTGCAGGGCGAGGCGCCCGAAGAGCTGGCCGCCGAGCAGGCAGGCCATGCCGAGGTCGTGCACCGCGCGGCCCGCGTAGCTCAGGGCGTCGGACGAGGGGGTGTAGGCGGGTCGCACGGGGGCAGCCTACGCCCCCGTGAGGCTGCGTCGCCTGCATCCCGAGCCCGGCGTCGTGGGGGTCGAGCAGGCCGTGCGGGGGCTCGGCCTGGCCGCGCTCGCCCCACCCGACCGGCCGTACCTCGTGGTGAACATGGTGGCCTCCGTCGACGGCCGGGCGACGCTCGAGGGCAGCTCGCGGGCGCTGTCGAGCCCCGCCGACCGCGAGCTCTTCCTCGGCCTGCGCACCCAGGTCGACGCCGTGCTCGTGGGCACGCAGACCCTGCGCCAGGAGCGCTATCCCCGCCTCGTGCGTCGGCCGGAGCGCCGGGCGGTGCGGGTCGCCGAGGGCCTCGCCCCCGATCCCCTCGCCGTCGTCCTCACCCGCTCGGGCGACCTGCCCAAGGACATCGGGCTGTTCACGGACCCCGCCCAGGAGGTCGTCGTGCTGCGCGAGGCGCCCGGGGACGCGCTGCGCCGGCTGCGGGCCGAGCGCGGCGTGCGCAGCGTGCTCTGCGAGGGCGGGCCGACGCTGAACGCCGCGCTCCTGCGCGACGGGGTGGTCGACGAGCTGTTCCTCACCCTGTCCCCCGTCCTGGCCGGCGGCGACGAGCCGCTGACCGTCGTCGCCGGGCCGCTCGGGCCCGCCGGGCCCGTCGCGCTCGAGCTCGTCCGCGTGCTCGAGGGCGAGGGCGCGATGTTCCTGCGCTACCGGGTAAGCCGCCAGCATGGCTGAGCGACTCGTCGGCGTCGACGTGGGGGGCACGAAGGTCGCCGTGGGGGTGCTCGACGGCGCCGAGCTGCGCGACGAGCACGTGGAGCCCACGGAGCTCTCGAGCGAGGAGGCCCTCCTCGCCCAGCTCGAGCGGGTGATCCGAGCCGCGGGCGCCGCCGACGCGGTCGGCGTCGCCGTGCCCTCCGTCGTCGACTTCGCGACGGGCGCCATCCGCTCGAGCGTGAACATCCCGCTCGCCGACGTGCCCCTGCGCGAGGTGCTGCGCGAGCGCCTCGGCCTGCCCGTGTTCGTCGACAACGACGCGACCTGCGCGGGGCTGGCCGAGGCCTACGACGACGAGCGGCGCATCCTCGCCCACCACCTCGTGATGCTCACCGTCGGCACGGGGGTGGGCGGCGGCGTCGTCATCGACGGCCGCGTGTTCCGCGGCGCGACGGGCGCCGGCCCCGAGCTCGGCCACATCATCGTGGGCGCCGACCTCCAGGCCGGTGCGCCGGAGTCCTCGGACCGCTTCCCCCAGCCCGGCTCGCTCGAGTCGGTGGCCTCCGGGCGCGCGCTCGACCGCCTCGCGCGCGAGCGCGGCTTCGCGTCGGGCAAGGAGGCCGTGCAGCGCGCCGAGGCGGGCGACGGGGACGCGCGGCGGATCGTGGAGACCATCGGCGAGCGCCTCGGGGTCGGGGTGGCGAGCGTCATGAACCTGTTCGACCCCGAGCTCGTGGTCATCGGCGGCGGCGTCTCCGCCGCGGGCGAGCTTCTGCGCGCGCCCGCCGAGCGGGTCGCCCGGCGCTTCGTCCTGCCCGGGGTGGGCACGCGGACCCGCATCGTCCTCGCCCGCTACCGCAACGAGGCGGGGGTCCGGGGCGCCGCGCTCATGGCCGGCCAGGAGAAGGCCGCGCAGGAGGGACGCGACGCGCGCGAGGGCGTCCTGCTGCGATGAGGGTCGCCGTCGCGGTGGACCACGCCGGCGTGCCCCTGGCCGACACGGTGGCCGACACGATCCGGGCCGCGGGCCACGAGGTCGTGGAACTCGGCGAGCACGACGACTACCCCGACGTGGCCCTCGACGTGGGCCGCGCCGTCCTCGCGGGCGAGGCCGACCGGGGCGTGCTCGTCTGCGGGTCGGGCGCGGGGGTCTCCGTCGCCGCCTCGAAGCTCCCGGGCATCCGGGCGACCACGGCGCACGACCACTACACGGCCGCCCAGTGCGTGACCCACGACGACTGCAACGTGCTGTGCCTCGGCGCGCGGGTGATCGGCCCGGCCATCGCCGCGGAGCTCGTCGCCGCCTTCGTCGAGGCGCGCTTCAGCGGCGAGGAGCGCCACGTGCGGCGGCTCGGCAAGGTGCAGCGCATGCAAGACGAGGGACTGGAGGCGAGCTTGAGCGTTCGTGACGTCGCCGGGAGGTCGTCGGGCCCGACCACCGGACGGCGCAACCCCAATCTCGCGGCGCTGAGTGCCGCCGGCACCGCCGTGTGGCTCGACCAGCTGCGCCGCTCGCTCCTCGCCTCGGGGGAGCTCGAGCGGCTCGTCCGCGAGGACTCCCTGCGCGGGGTCACCTCCAACCCGGCGATCCTCGAGGCGGCCATCCTCGGCTCGGACGACTACGACGAGCAGCTCGGGCGCCTGGCCCGCGAGGGCGCAAGCCCCCGCGACATCCTCCAGGCCATGGCGGTCGAGGACGTGCGGGCCGCCGCCGACGTCCTGCGCCCCGTGTTCGACGAGCTCGACGGCGCGGACGGCTTCGTCTCCCTCGAGGTCGACCCGGACCTCGCCTTCGACCCCGACCGGACGCTCGCGCAGGCGCGCGACCTCTGGCGCCGGGTGGACCGCCCGAACCTCATGATCAAGATCCCGGGCACGAGGGAGGCGCTGCCGGCGATCGAGCAGGCGCTCACCGAGGGGCTGAACGTCAACGTCACCCTGCTCTTCGGGGTCGAGGCCTACGGCGAGGTCATGGAGGCGTACCTGCGCGCCCTCGAGCACCGGCGGGAGGAGGGCAAGAGCCTCGACGTCGCGTCCGTCGCCTCGTTCTTCGTGTCGCGGGTGGACACGGAGGTCGACCGGCGGCTGGCCGAGCTCGGCCGCGAGGACCTCCAGGGGACCGCCGCGCTGGCCAACGCGCGCGCCGCCTACCGGCGCTTCCGCGAGACCTTCGGCTCCGAGCGCTTCGCGGCGCTGCGGGAGGCCGGCGCCCGGGTGCAGCGCCCGCTGTGGGCCTCGACGGGGGTGAAGAACCCGACGTACCCCGACACCCTCTACGTCGAGGGCCTCGTCGGGCCGGACTGCGTGAACACGATGCCCATGCCCACCCTGCTCGCCGCCGCCGAGCGCCTGGAGGTCCGCGGGCCCACGGTGCAGGAGGACCCCGAGCCCGCCCTGCGTGCGCTGGCCGACGCCGGGATCGACCTGCGCGCGGTGACCGACGACCTCCTGCGGGCGGGCGTCGAGGCGTTCGTGACCCCAGCCGAGAAGCTCCTGGCCGGCATCGAGGCCAAACACGAGGCGATCGTCACCGGCCGGCCGCAGACCGTCGACGCCTTCCTGCCCGACGCGCTCGAGGGCGAGGTCGTGGGCACCCTCGAGCGCGCGGAGCGCGAAGGGGTCTCGAAGCGCATCTGGGCCAAGGACGACACGCTGTGGGGCCCGGCCGGCCAGCCCGAGGTGGCGAACCGGCTGGGGTGGCTCACCGTGGTCGACACGTTCGCCGAGGAGGTCGACGACCTCGAGGCCTTCGCGGAGGAGGTCGTGCGCGACGGGCTGACCGACGCCGTCCTGCTCGGCATGGGCGGCTCGAGCCTCGCCCCGGAGGTCCTGCGGCGCTCCTGCGGCACCCACGAGGGCTACCTGCGGCTGCACGTGCTCGACTCGACGGACCCGGGCGCCGTGCTCGCCACGGAGCGCGCGGTCGACCTCGAGCGCACGCTCTTCCTCGTCTCCTCGAAGTCGGGCGGCACGATCGAGACCATGTCGCACTTCCGCCACTTCTGGTCGCGGGTCGGCCGCGGCGACCGCTTCGTGGCCATCACCGACCCCGGCTCCCCGCTCGCCGAGCTCGCCGCGCAGCACGGCTTCCGGCGCACCTTCCTCAACGACCCCGACATCGGGGGGCGCTACAGCGCGCTGTCGTTCTTCGGTCTCGTGCCGGCGGCGCTCATCGGGGCCGACCTCGAGGCCCTGCTCGACGGCGCGCGGACCGCGGCGACCGCGTGCGCGGCGCACGACTCCTCGGCGCACAACCCCGGGCTGTGGCTCGGGGCCACGCTCGGCGCCCTCGCCGGTCAGGGCCGCGACAAGCTCACCTTCGTCGTCGGGCGGCGCATCGGCTCCTTCGGCCTGTGGGCCGAGCAGCTCGTCGCCGAGTCGCTCGGCAAGCAGGGCAGAGGCGTGCTCCCCGTGGCCGACGAGCCGCTCGCGGGCCCGGAGGCCTACGGCGAGGACCGTGTGTTCTGCTACCTGCGCGACACGGGCGACCCCGACGAGGCGCTCGACGAGCGGGTGCGCGCCCTGGCCGCCGGGGGCCACCCGACGCTCACCCTGGCCGTGCACGGCCCCACCGACCTCGGCCGCGTCTTCTTCTTCGCGGAGTTCGCCACGGCGGTGGCGGGCTGGGCGCTCGGGGTCAACCCGTTCGACCAGCCCAACGTGCAGGAGGCCAAGGACGCCACCCGGGCGGTGCTCGACGAGGGCCCCGGCGAGGGCGAGGCCGAGGCCGACGACGCCGCCCTGCGCGCGCTCGTGGCCGAGGCGCGCCCGCCGGAGTACCTCGCCCTCATGGGCTACGTGGCGCCCTCGGACGAGGCCGACGCCGCGGTGGCCGAGCTGCGGGCCACGATCCGCGACGCCACCCGGGCGACGACGACCTTCGGCTACGGCCCGCGCTTCCTGCACTCCACGGGGCAGCTGCACAAGGGGGGACCGCCCACCGGGCGCTTCCTGCAGCTCGTCCACGAGGCGACCGAGGACCTCCCGATCCCGGGCGCCCCGTACGGCTTCGCCACCCTGCGCGACGCCCAGGCGATCGGCGACCTGCGGACCCTGCGCCGCCACGGGCGCCCGGCGGAGCGCGTGTGGCTGCGGGGCGACGTGGCCGGCGCCGTGCGAGGGTTGACCGAGCGCATCAGGGGGATGCTCTGACCATGCAACTGGGCTTCGTCGGGCTGGGCAAGATGGGCGGCAACATGGTCCACCGCATCCATCGCGACTCGGACCACCAGGTCGTCGCGTTCGACCGCCACGAGGAGCACGTGGAGCGCGCCGAGGGCCATGGCGCGACCGGCGCGCGCTCGCTCGAGGAGCTCGTCGCGGCGCTCGAGCGGCCGCGGGCGGTGTGGATCATGGTCCCCGCGGGACCCCCCACCCAGGACACCGTCGACGCGCTCGCCGGGCTGCTCGACGAGGGCGACCTCATCGTGGACGGCGGCAACTCGAAGTGGACGGACGACAAGCGGCGCGCCGAGGAGCTCGCCGCCCGGGGCATCGACTACCTGGACGTCGGGGTGAGCGGCGGCGTGTGGGGCCTGGAGGTGGGCTACTGCATGATGGTCGGGGGCCCCGAGGCGGCCGTGGAGCGCCTGTCCCCCCTCCTCGAGGTCCTCGCCCCCGCGGCCACGCAGGAGCACGGCCCGGGCTGGGCCCACATGGGCCCGACCGGCGCGGGCCACTACGTGAAGATGGTCCACAACGGCATCGAGTACGGCCTCATGCAGGCCTACGCCGAGGGCTTCGACCTGTTCGAGAAGTCCGAGTACGACCTCGACAAGGCGCGGATCGCCCACCTGTGGATGCAGGGGTCCGTCGTGCGCTCGTGGCTGTGCGAGCTCGCCGCCCGGGCGTTCGAGGCCGAGGGCAACGACCTCGCGAACCTCGACGCCTACACCGCGGACTCGGGCGAGGGGCGCTGGACGATCCAGGACGCCACGGACAAGGACGTGCCCACCCCGGTCATCACCGCCGCCCTGTACGCCCGTCTCTACTCCCGGGGCAACGGCGAGTTCGGCCACCGGGTGCTCTCCGCCCTGCGCAACCAGTTCGGCGGCCACGACATGCGGACCCGCGCCAAGGAGGCGTTCCCCGCCTCGCCATGACCGTCGCTCCGCTCACGCCCGCGGCGCCCAACCCGCTCGTCGAGGGGCTCGAGCGCCTCCCGGTCCACCCCACCACCCTCGTCATCTTCGGGGCCACGGGCGACCTCGCCCAGCGCAAGCTCCTGCCCGCGCTCTACAACCTGGCCCACGACGGCTCCCTGCCCGAGCGCTTCCACCTCGTCGGCGTGGCCCGCTCGGAGCTTTCCGACGAGCAGTTCCGCGAGGAGGCCGCGGGCTGGATCCGCACCCACTCGCGCCGCGAGCCCGACGAGGACCTGCTCGGCAAGCTGCTCGAGGGGGTCCGGTACCTGCCCGGGTCCTTCGACGACGCCTCCGTCTTCGAGGCCGTGGGCACCACGCTCGACGCGTTCGACGAGGAGCTCGGGGGCGACCCGCTCAACCGCGCCTTCTACCTGTCGACCGCCCCCGAGTTCTTCCCCGTCATCGTCGACTCGCTGGGGCGGGCGGGCCTGAACCGTCGCGGCGACGCGCAGGTCCGGCTCATCATCGAGAAGCCCTTCGGGACCACGCTCGAGGAGGCGCAGGCGCTCAACGCCCGGGTGCTCGGGGTCTTCCGCGAGGACCAGGTCTTCCGCATCGACCACTACCTGGGCAAGGAGACGGTCCAGAACCTGCTCGCCCTGCGGTTCGCCAACGGCATGTTCGAGCCCCTGTGGAACCGCAACTTCATCGACCACGTGCAGATCACGGCGGCCGAGGACATCGGCATCGGCTCGCGGGCGGGCTACTACGACCGCGCCGGCGCGCTGCGCGACCTCGTGCAGAACCACATGCTCCAGCTGCTGACCCTGCTGTGCATGGAGCCCCCCGTGGCCTTCAACGCCGACGAGGTGCGCGACGAGAAGGTCAAGGTGCTGCACGCGATCAAGCCACCGGCGCCCGAGGCCACCGTGCGCGCGCAGTACGGCCCGGGCGACGTGGGCGGCGAGGACGTCCCGGGCTACGTCGACGAGGAGGGCGTGCCCGACGACTCGAGGACGGAGACCTACGCCGCCCTGCGCCTCGAGGTGGACAACTGGCGCTGGGCGGGCGTCCCCATCTACCTGCGTACGGGCAAGCGCCTCGCGCGGAAGGTCACGGAGATCGCCGTCGTGCTCAAGCCCGTCCCCGACCTCGGGTTCGGTCGCAACGGCAGCGGGGACGGGGTGCGGCCCAACCAGCTCGTGTTCAGCGTGCAGCCCAGCGAGGGCGTGACGCTGCAGTTCGGGGCGAAGGTGCCGGGGACGCGCATGCAGATCCGCCCGGTGAACATGGAGTTCCTCTACGGCACGTCGTTCCTCTCCCAGTCGCCCGAGGCCTACGAGCGCCTCATCCTCGACGCGATGCGCGGGGACGCGACGCTCTTCACCCGCAACGACGAGGTCGAGGCGCAGTGGCGCATCTGCGATCCCGTGGTGAAGGCCTGGGCGCAGCTGCCCGGTCCGCTGCCCCGGTACGAGGCGGGCACCCCGGGGCCGGCCGAGGCCGACGGCATCCTGCGCGACGACGACCACTGGCGGGCGATCTGACCCAGGACCTCGTCTGGAGCGCCCAGGGGACGACCCCGGGCAAGATCGAGAGCGCCCTGCGCGACCTCGTCGTGCAGTTCCACGGCGACCACCCGGGCTACGTCCCCGGCCGCGCCCTGAACCTCGTGTGCGTCGTCGACCGCGCCTGGAGCGGGGAGATCGCGAACCGCCTGCGGCGCATCCCCCGCGCCCATGCCTCGCGGACCATCGTGTGCGCCTTCGAGCCGGGGCGCACGACGCTCGACGCGGTGGCCACGATCGCCGCGGACGCCGACCCCCGCGGCGGCGGGTTCGCCGTCCTGCGCGAGACCGTCGTGCTCACCGTGGGACCCGAGCACCTCCGGCAGCTCGACCGCGTCGTCGACCCGCTCGTGGTCACCGACGTCGCCACCCTCGTGTGGTCGCCGCACGGCCACCCCGAGGCGCTCGACGCGCTCACCGCCGGCACGGGCGGCGGCCGCGGGCTCGCCCAGGTCGTGCTGCTCGACTCCGTGGACGAGCCCGACGTGCGCGCGGCGCTCGAGCGCGCCTGCGCGCTGCACCGCCGCGGCGACGTCGTCGACCTCGCCTGGCTGCGCTCCGCCCCCTGGCGCGAGCGCGTGGCCGCGGCGTTCGACCCCCCGAGCCGGCGCCGGGAGCTCGACACCCTCAGCGCGGTCCGCGTGCTCTTCCGCCCCGGCTCGGAGACGGCGGCGCTCCTCGTCGTGGGCTGGCTGAGCTCGCGCCTGGGCTGGCGGCCCGCCCTGCTGGCCCAGCGCAGCGGGCGGCTGAGCGGCCGGGTCCGGGCCCGACGGGGCGAGGTCGACGTCGACCTCGAGCCGGTCGAGGACCTCAGCGTGCCCGGCCTGGCCGGCATCGAGGTCGAGAGCGCGCTGGGCAGCCGGCTCGCGCTCGTGCGGGGCACGGGCGGGCTCGCCGCCCACCGGCGCGAGCGCGACGGGCGCGAGGCGCACTGGACGGTGCTGGGCGCCTCGCGCGGCGAGGCCGGCATCCTCGGCGAGGGCATCCGCCAGGCCCTCATGCGCGACGAGGTCTACCCCGAGGCGCTGCGCGCGGCGCGCGCGCTCGTCTAGCGTGGACTAGCGTTCGGCCATGCGCCAGATCGTCGGCAACGTGCCGCTGGGCGGCTCGCCCTTCCCGCCCATCGCGGACTACGCGTTCCTCTCGGACTGCGAGACCTGCGCGCTCGTGGCCCCGAGCGGCAACGTGGAGTGGATGTGCCTGCCGCGCTTCGACGGGCCGAGCGTGTTCGGCGCGATGCTCGACCGCGAGGCCGGCGGCTTCCTCGTCGCCCCCGCCGGGCACCGCGTCCCGGCCGGACGGCGCTACCTGCCGGGGACGATGATCCTCGAGACGACGTGGGGCACGAGGACGGGCTGGCTCATCGTCCGCGACGTGCTGCTCGTGGGCGACTGGCACCACGCGGACGACCGGTCGCGCACCTACCGCCGCTCGCCCACGGACTGGCAGGC
>JALYMR010000061.1 GCA_030773615.1 Actinomycetota bacterium | reverse complement strand
GTCGTGGGCCCCGGCGCCGCCCTGCTCCCGGGCGCCGCCGTCGCGGCCGGCGAGCGAGTGCCCGCGCGCGCCGTCCTCGGCCGCACGCGGACCAAGATTTAGTTCGTGTTGAGAAACTGCTGAGATGCTGCCGGTGCGTTTCTCGTAGACGCACCTCCTCCCAGAAGCAGACGACGGGCTCGCCACGGCGGGCCCGTCGTTCGTCCGGGGCCGGCCTCAGGCCGCCCGCGCCCGGCTGCTGCCCCGGATCCGCACCGCCTCGACGCGGTTGTCGTGCACGGACTCGACGCGGATGAAGTAGCCGTCGGCGGTCACGGTGTCGCCGCGGCGGGGCAGGCGGCCGAGCTGGGCGAAGACGAAGCCGCCGACGGAATTGTAGGCGTCCGTGTCCATCGGCAGCTCGAGGCCGTAGTCCTGCAGGTCGGTCACGGCCACGTGCCCGCGGACGAACCAGTCGCCGTTGGCCAGCCGACGGACCTCCCCGCCCGCGGGGTCCGTCTCGTCCTCGATCTCGCCCACGACCTCCTCGATGATGTCCTCGATCGTGACGATCCCGGCCACCCGGCCGTACTCGTCGACGACGACGGCCAGCGAGGACCGCGTGCGCTGCAGGTCGGCGAGCAGGTCGTCGAGCGGCTTCGTCTCGGGCACGATCATCGCGTCGTGGACGAGGCCCTCGATCGGCGCCTCGGCGCCGCGCTCGAGCAGCGCCTGCGCGAGGGCGTTGGCGTGGACGACGCCGCCGATGCGGTCCTTGTTCTGGTCCTCGGTGACGACGAGCCGCGTGTGGCCCGACTGCACGCAGCGGCGCAGCGCGCTCTCCACGCCCTCGGCGACGTCGACGGTGACCACCGCCGGGTAGGGCGTCATGACCTGCCGCGCCTCCTGGTCGTGCAGGTGGAAGACGCCGGTCAGCATGCCCGCCTCGCCCTCGTCGAGCTTGCCGCCCGCGCGGGCCTGGGCGATGAGGGCGCGCAGCTCCTCGGGGCTGCCCCCCTCCTCGAACTCGACGTCGGTGCGGATGCCCATGAGGCGCAGGAGCCCGTTCGAGGCCCGGTTGAGCAGGGAGATGAACGGCCGCATGGCCACGTTGAACAGGTCGAGCGGCCGCGCGATCCACATCGCCACCCGCTCGGCCTTGACGATCGCGAAGATCTTCGGGACCTGCTCGCCGATCGTGATGTGCAGCGCGGTGACCAGGACGTAGGCCAGGGCGATGGAGATCACGAGCGAGATGCGCTCGGAGAACGCGCTGCCGAGCAGCGGCTCGAGCAGCTCGGCCACGGCGGGCTCGCCCAGGAAGCCGATGCCCAGCGAGGCCAGCGTGATCCCGAACTGGCAGGCCGAGAGGTACTGGTTGAGATCGTCGAGGAGCTTGACCGCGGTGCGCGCCCGTCGGTTGCCCGCGCCCGCAAGCTCCTCGAGCTTCGAGCGCCGGGCGCGCACGAGCGCGAACTCCGCCGCGACGAAGAACCCGTTGACGAGGACGAGCACGATGACCGCGAGGATCCCGAGGATCGCGGTCATGGGCGGGGCCGGCGGCGGCCGCGGCGGTGTCCGCCGCGACTTCGAGGGAGGTCGTCGGACATGGGCGCGACGTGCATCACCGTAGCAGAGGTACCCGTCGGCCCCCGCAGAGCATGCGGTCGATCACGCGCCTCGTCCTCCCGGTGCCGTCCCACGGGGCCCGCCTACCCTGGCGGGGGTGCGGATCGTCTCCCTCGTCCCCCACGCCACCGAGCTGCTCTTCGCCCTCGGGCTCGGCGACCAGGTCGTGGGCGTCACGCACGAGTGCGACCACCCCCCGGCCGCGCTCGACGTGCGCCGGGTCACGCGGGACGTCCTGCCCGCCGGGCTCAGCGCCGGCCAGATCGACGCGGCCGTGCGCGAGCGCGTCGCCGACGGGCGCGCGATCTACGAGCTCGACGAGGAGGCGGTCCGCGACCTCGAGCCCGACCTCATCGTCACCCAGGCGCTGTGCGCGGTGTGCGCGGTCTCCTACGACGAGGTCGCCGAGCTCGCCCGCGACCTCCCCGGCCGGCCCCGCGTGCTCGCGCTCGACCCGCGGACCTACGGCGAGACCCTCGGCGACGTGCGCACGATCGCCCAGGCGACCGGGGCCCGGGACGCGGCCCTCGAGCTCGTCGTGCGCAGCGCGCGCCGCGTCGACGCCGTGCGCCTCGCCGTGCGCGGAAGGCGCAGGCCGCGCCTGGTCGCGCTCGAGTGGCTCGACCCGCCCTACGTCGCCGGCCACTGGGTGCCCCAGCTCGTGGAGATGGCGGGGGGCGAGGACGTCCTCGGCCTCGCCGGGGAGCGCTCGGAGGAGACGACCTGGGAGTCCGTGCGCGCCGTGCAGCCCGATCTCCTCGTCGTCATGCCCTGCGGACTCGACGCCGAGCGCGCGCAAGCGGAGGCCCTCGCCCACGCCGACGACCTGCGCGCCGTGGGCGCCGGCGAGGTCGTCGCCGTCGACGCCGGCGGCCTCTTCTCGCGCCCGGGGCCCCGGCTCGTCGACGCGCTCGAGGTGCTCGCCCACCTTCTGCACCCCGATCTGGTCCCGGCCAGCCCGGGCCCGATCCTGCCCGTCGCCCTCTAGGCGGATCCGCCCTGGCCTACGGTGCTTGCGTGAGCAAGCGCTGGACCCTCGCCGTCGTGTGCGTCGCCACCGCTCTGCTCCTGCTCAGCGTGGCCGCTCCGAACGTCGCCCTGCGCGAGATCGCGCGGGACCTCGGGGCGAGCTTCACCGACCTGCAGTGGGTCCTCTCGGGGTACGCGCTGGCACTCGCCGTCTTCCTGCTCACGGCCGGCACGCTGGCCGACCGCTTCGGCCGCCGGCGCCTCTTCCTCCCCGGCCTCGTCGGGTTCTGCGCGGCGTCGGCGCTGTGCGCGCTCGCGCCGAGCCCGCTCGCGCTCGTCGTCGCCCGGGTCGTCATGGGCACCGCCGCCGCGGTCGTGTTCCCGAGCTCGCTGGCCATCCTCGCCCAGGAGTTCCAGGGGCCCGAGCGCCGGTCCGCCATCGGGGTGTGGGGCGCCGTCATCGGCCTGGCCTTCGCCGCGGGCCCCTGCTCGGCGGCGTGCTCGTCGACACCCTGGGCTGGCGGGCCATCTTCGCCTTCAACGCGGCGCTCGGGCTGCCGGTGATCGCCCTCGCGGCCCGCCACGTCCGCGAGTCGCGCGACCCCGACCCGAGCCCGCTCGACTGGCCGGGCCTGGCCACGCTCTGCGTCGGGCTGTTCCTCGTCGTCTTCGCCGTCCTGCGCGGCAACGCGCTGGGCTGGACGAGCCTCCCGGTGCTCGGGTTCATGGCCCTGGGCGCCGTCGCCCTGGTCGGCTTCGTCGCCGTGGAGCGCGCGCGGGCGCGGCCGATGGTCGACCCGGCGCTGTTCGCCAACCGCACGTTCACCGGCGCCTCCGTCGTGGTCGCCGCCCTCGCCGCGGCCACCTTCGGCGCCTTCGTGTTCCTCACCCTGTTCCTGCTCGACGTGCAGGGCCGCGACCCCGTCGAGGCGGGGCTCGTGCTCGCGCCCCTTGCCGTCGTGTCGTTCCTCGTCTCCGCCCTGGCCGGGCGGGCGAACGAGCGGCTGCCCCTGCGGGCGGCCCTCGTGGGCGGCCTCGTGGTCTGCGCGGCGGGGCTCGCCGGCCTGCGCGGGCTGGACGCCGACTCGTCGTGGCCGCGGATCGCCCTGCCCCTGGCGCTCACCGGCGCGGGCGTCGGGCTCGTCAACCCGCTGGCCACCTTCGCCCACCTCGGGGTGCTGCCGCCGAGCCACGGCGGCCTGGCCTCCGCCCTGAACAACACGGCCCGCCAGCTCGGGCTCGCGGTCGGCATCGCCGTGCTCGGCGCGCTCCTGCAGGCCGGGGTGCGCACCGGGCTCGCCCCCGCCACGGCGCCCTCGGGGCGCAGCGGGGCGCCATGCTCGCTCGCCTGGCCGACGGCGACCTGCCCGCGGCCCTGGCCGCCGCGCCGCCCGCCGCCCGCGAGGGGCTCGCGAGCGCCTACCGGCTCGCCTTCGTCGGCGCCCTGGACCGGATCCTCGTCGTGACCATCGTGGCCAACCTGGCCGCTCGATCCCGAGACCGCGACCCCGCCGCCCCGGCGGGCCACCGTGCCCGCCCGCGCCTGAGCCGCTAGGCCGCCGCGGCGGCGACGAGCACGGCGCCCACCGCCACGACGGCGCCGAGCGCCACGCAGGCCACGAGGGCCGGCACTCGCGCCGTGCTGCGACGGTCGCCGACCTCGAAGAGCAGGAAGCCCGCGATCCCGCCCGCCACGAGGCCGCCGAGGTGGCCGCCGATGGAGATCCCGGGCAGGAGGAAGGTGATGCCCAGGTTGAGCAGCAGCGTCATGCCCAGGCTGGACTGGAGGGGATCGATCCCGCGGGCCCGGGCGGCGAGGATGGCCGCGGCGAGCAGCCCGAAGACGGCCCCGGAGGCGCCCACGGTGAGCGCGTCGGGCGAGAGCAGCAGCGCGCCGAACGAGCCGCCGAGCAGGGAGATGACGTAGAGCAGGCCGAAGCGCAGCTTCCCGACGGCCGGCTCGAGGAGCTGCCCGAGGAACCACAGGAAGTACATGTTGAACAGGATGTGCAGCAGGTTGGCGTGCAGGAACCCGCCGGTGACGATCCGCCACAGCTCGCCGTCGGCCACCGCCGGGCCGAACAGGGCCCCCTCGCGGATGACCGTCCCCCCCGCGCGCAGGCCTCCCCCGGTGGCCATCGAGGCGAGGAAGGCGAGCACGTTGACGCCGATGATCGCGTAGGTGAGCTCGGGGGCGCTCGTGAGGTCGCGCACCGTCCGGACCTGGGTGCGCTGCTTGGCGCACTCCGGGCAGCGCATGCCCACGGAGGTCGAGGTCATGCAGTCCGTGCAGATGGGCCGGGCGCAGTTCGAGCACGACACCCCGGTCTCGCGGTCGGGATGGCGGTAGCAGGTCTGCGTCGCGGTGGCGCTCATCGCCGTTCGACGCTAGCAGCGGGCCCCGCCGCGGCCGCGGGCTAGCGTGGCCTCGTGCGCGCCCTCATCGTCCTCGTCCTGCTCGTCGCCGTGGCCGCGGTGGGGGCGCTCGCGCTGCTCGACGATGGCGACGGGGTCGTGGCCAGCGCCCGCCGTGTCGTCGACCGCGCGCCGCCCGCCCGGCCCCTCAGGCCCGCGCTCTGCCCCGACGACGTCGCCCGCTGCCGCGTGGTGACCGGGCGCGTCGTGTTCGTCGAGGCCCGCGACCCCGACGGCGACGGCGACCTGCACGTCGTCGTGGCCGACGGCGGGATCAGCGCCCCCGGGGTCACGTCCGTCGACATCTCCCCCAGGCTGCGCCCCCGGCGCGACCCCCGCGTGGGCGACGTGGTGAGCGCCGCCGGGCCCGTCCAGCGCGGCAGCATCGGCCAGGCGCAGATCCACGCGCTCGACCTGGCCGTCGCCCGGCGCTAGGCCGGCCCTAGGCCGCCTCGGCGCCCAGCATGAGGGCGCTGAGCTCGCCCCGAGTGCGCACCCCGGTCTTGGCGAAGATCGACTTGAGGTGGTCCTGCACCGTCCACGCCGACAGGTGCAGGGCCGCGCCGATCGCCTTCGTGGACGCGCCGCGCAGGACGAGCGACGCGATCTCGCGCTCGCGCGGCGTCAGACCGTGGCAGCGGGCGACGACGTCGGTCAGGCGTTCTCGCCTGGCGGCCTCGATGACGACCGACACCTGGGGCTCGCCGTTCCCCGTGGCGAGGCGGTCGGCGTGCAGCGTCGCCCAGCCGCCGTCGCGGGCGGGCACGGTGGCGGGCACGGGCGCCGAGCCGGGC